>NZ_JBPEHH010000118.1:0-10900 GCF_054177595.1 Haladaptatus ordinarius
GCCGTCGAATACGAAGTAGACGAACCTGAAACGGACGGTGACGAGACGTACATCGGTTTTGATATCGGAGAATCCGCGTTGATTACGGGCTGTGCCCTCAAGCGCAACACACCGACGAAGCCGATGCTCGAAAGTGGCAGTCGTGCCCGACACCTCCGCAAAGAGATGTATACAACCCTGAAACGCCTTCAACAGCGAGACGCGTCCGAGTGGCGAGTGGACGAACGATTCGACCACTACCAGAACGCGCTCACAGACATCGTGGAGAAAGCGTCTCGGAACGCTGTTGAATACGCTCGACAATTCGAGAATCCGGTTATCGTCCTCGAAGACTTGTCATTCATCCGCGAGCGGTTGGATTACGGCAAGTACATGAACCGACGCTTGCACGCATGGGCGTTCGCCAGACTACAGGGTCGTATCGAGGATAAAGCAACCGAGTTGGGTATCCCCGTTCGGTTCGTGAATCCGTCGTACACCTCGAAGACGTGCCACGCCTGCGACCACATCGGGCGACGGAGTTCACAAGCGGAGTTCCGCTGTACAAACGACGACTGCCACGTGTCGACATTCCAAGCAGATATTAACGCGGCGGCGAACATCGCCGGTCGCGTAGACCCGTGGGGTGAGAGCGTTCCTTGGAAACCGGAACGCGATGACACGCCACAGGATGGGAGCGGTTGTGACACCGCCACAGTCCACCGGAAGACGAGTGCGAAACCCGCACAGATGACGCTTTCGGCGTATTCGGACTGAAACCTACGGCATTGCCGGAATCCCACTGTTGTGGGAAGCCCCGTCGTTTACGACGGGGAGGATGTCACTATCGGTGATTATCGTGGAACGATACACTCCTTTCGAAGAGATGGACCGACTGTTAGAACAGATGCGAACCCGAATGTCGGGACTCGATGACCCACGAAGCCAACTACGACGAGGGACCCCCATCGACCTGGCCGAACGCGACGGCAAGTTCGTCCTCGTCGCCGACCTCCCCGGATTCGAGAAAGAAGAGATCGACCTCTCGATTCACGACGGCGTGGTCATCATCGCCGCGAAACACGAGGTGACCGGCGACGAGTTCGCCCGCTCTCGCACGGTTTCAGAGCGCGTGACTCTCCCCAAGACGGTGGAGAAAGAGGAGATTACGGCGACCTACCGCAACGGTGTCCTCGAAGTCTTCTTCCCCATCGTGGAGGACGGAGCATCGGAAGACCGCATCGAGATTACCGACTGATTCGTTCGCATCGACCCGTTCGGTCGTTCAGCGTTCTCGATGATCGGCGGTACTTCCTCTCGAACCACGCTTGCGGGAATCGCGAAGCCGAGGTTTTCGCCCTCGGCGATTCCAGCGGTGTTGACACCGACAACGCGACCCTCACAGCTCACCAACGGACCACCACTGTTACCCGGATTGATGGCTGCATCGGTCTGGAGAGCGCCCGGAATCGAGAATCCTCGTCGAACCGGAATCGTTCGGTTGACCCCGCTGACGACACCCTCCGTTATCGTCCCCTGGAGACCGAGTGGGTTTCCGATGGCTGCCACGCTCTCTCCGGGCTCTGCTGGGGTTTCGGCGAGCGGGAGAGAGCCAGAGTAGTTCGGTACGCCCTCGACCTGCAACACTGCGAGGTCGACTTCGGGAGAGGTTCCGACGACTTCGGCATCCATGAACTCTCCTTCGTTGAACTGTACTTCGACGTCGTCCGCCATCGCTATGACGTGTTGGTTCGTGACGATGTGGGCAGAGTCGTTCGTGCCATCGGTCTCGTAGACGAACCCCGACCCTTCTCCGACACCCTGCGGTGTTTCGACCCTGACTGCGACGACCGAATCTATCGTCTGGTCGTACAAGGTGGAGAAATCGCACGTCTGTTCCTGCGCGTGAGCGATTCCGTTGCCCGATACGATGGTGCTCGAGACGACGCCCCCCGGGACGAGCATCACGAGGACGACGACGAAAGTGAGTGGTCGATTACGCATCTCACCTCCCAAACGCCGCCGAGGGCAATGAAAGCCATGGCGTCATACGTCGGTATCGAATGACTTCTCGAAGGAGGCTCCGAGTCCTTGGTTCGGCTCTCCGATGAGACACCCCGATCGTCCGCGAACGGGATTCGACACCCGGCTACTGTGCGGCTGGGGGGCGTCCGTTCCCGCAGTACACTCAGTGTGCGAACAGACTGGCGTGAACCGGCGCGAACCGTTCGGGCCCGGGGGCGAGAAAGCTGCGAATCGGTGGGCCGACCCGTTCCGGTTCAGTGAGAAATGCGTCGTGGCCGTGGTCGCTGTCGATGGTGTGGTGTGTCACCGCCACGCCTGCGTCACGGAACGCCTCGGTGAGGCGGTCTGCCTGTTCGACGGTGAAGTGCCAGTCGCCCGAAATCGAGAGGACGAGTGCCTCGCCATCGAACTCGGCCAGTGCGTCGGCGTCGGAGTCGAACCCCGCAGAGAGGTCGTAGTTCTCCATGGCGTGCGTGAGATGGAGGTAGCTGTTCGCGTCGAACCGCCGGACGAACTTCTGTGCCTGATAGTCGAGATAGCTCTCGACGTCCCGGTACGTCTCGGTGTCAGGGGCGAACCCACCGGGACCGTCGTCGGACGCGAACGACCGGGGCGGACAGTCCGCGAGTTGCCTGCCGAACTTGCGCTCCATCGAATCTTTCGAGAGGTACGAGACGTGGCCGAGTTGTCGGGCGAGTGCGAGACCGGCGTCCGGGTGGTCCGGGTAGTAGTCGCCGCCCTGCCACACCGAGTCGGAGGTGATGGCTCGACGCGCGACTGCACAGAGAGCGAGCAGTTGCGGGTCGAGGCGGGGCGCGGTGGCGATGGGAATCACGCGCTCGACTCGCTCGGGATACCGCTTCGCCCACTCGATGGCGTTCATACCGCCGACGCTCCCGCCGACGACGGCCCGGAGCGTCTCGATTCCGAGGTGGTCGAGTAGGCGACGCTGGGCGCGCACCCAGTCGCCGACGGTGACGCTCGGGAAGTCGGAGCCGTACGGTTCTCCCGTCTCGGGATTCGTGCTCGCCGGGCCCGTCGTCCCGTAGCACGACCCGGGGACGTTCACGGAGACGACGAAGTGCTCACGCGTGTCGATGGCTTTGCCGGGGCCGACCATGTCGTCCCACCAGCCGATTCCCTGTCCGTCGGCGGTGTCAGAACCGCCGGTCACGCGGTGGCTTCCCGTCAGCGCGTGGCAGACGAGCACCGCGTCGTTACCGGTGTGCTCGCCGTACGTTTCGTAGGCGAGTTCCAACTCGGGGACGCTCCCGCCGCGCTCGAACTCGAACGGGCCGAGCGAAACCGTCATCGTGTCGCCTCCTCGATTGCGGCGTCGAGGTCGGCCAGGATGTCGGCGGGGTCTTCGATACCGACCGAGAGGCGGACGAGGTCGCGTGTCACGCCTGCTTCTTCCTGTGCGTCCGGCGAGAGTTGAGCGTGCGTCGTACTCGCGGGGTGGATGACCAGCGTCTTCGCGTCGCCGATGTTTGCGAGGAACGAAGCGAGGTCGACCGTCTCGCAGAACGTCTTGCTCGCCTCGAACGAACCGAGTCCGAAGGCGATCATGCCGCCGTATCCACCCTCCAGGTACCGACTGGCGTTCTCGTGTGTCTCGTGGGATACGAGGCCGGGGTAGGCGACCCACGCCACCTCGTCGTGGTCTGCGAGGTACTCCGCGACGACGGCCGCGTTCTCGCAGTGGCGGGTCATCCGGAGCGCAAGCGTCTCCATGCCCTGAAGGGTCTGCCAGGCGTCGAACGGGGACTGTTGATTGCCGAGGCTGCGAACGCTCCGGAACCGGGCGGCGGCGGCGAGCGGCGCGTCCGAGAAGTCCTGAGAGAAGTCGACGCCGTGGTAGGCCGGGTTCTCGCCCGCGAGTTCGGGATAGCCCTCCCAGTCGAAACTGCCGCCATCGACGACGACGCCGCCGACGGTCGTCCCGCTCCCGTGAAGCCACTTGGTCGTGGACTCCCAGACTACGTCGGCACCGTGTTCGAGCGGACGACAGAGCGCGGGCGTCGCGAAGGTGTTGTCCACCACGAGGGGGACGCCGTGTTCGTGTGCGGTCGCCGCCACGCGCTCGAAGTCGGGCGTGACGAGCGACGGGTTGCCCACCGTCTCGACGTGGACGAAGGCGGTGTCGACGTCGATGGCCTCGGCGTAAGCGTCGTAATCGAGCGTATTCACGAGTCGCGCGTCGATTCCCCGGCGGGAGGCAGTGTGCGAGAAGTAGGCGGTCGTTCCGCCGTAGGTGTCGGTCGAGACCACGACGTTGTCACCCGATTCGGCGAGAACGAGCGTGATAGCGTCCAGCGCGGCCATCCCGCTGGCGGTGGCGACTGCGCCAGAGCCACCTTCCAGTGACGCGATTCGGTTTTCGAGCGACTCGACGGTCGGGTTGCTCAACCGGGAGTAGATGTGGCCGTCGGCCTCTAACGCGTATAGGTCGGCGGCGTGGTCGGCGTCCTCGAAGGCGTACGAGGTAGTCTGATAGAGGGGCGGCGCAACCGCCCCTGTCGCGGGGTCCGGTCGCTGTCCCGCGTGAACGCTCCGGGTATCGAATCGGGGCTGGTCGTCGCTCATGTGTATGAAGCATATTCCTGGAGAATTTTATAACCGCCAGTTACGGCAACGTTTGCGGAGTGTGGTTGGTCGTCACAGGGTGGGTGAAAAGCGAGCGACTACACGAAGGCAGGAAACGATGAGAAAGCACACGTTCTCATCGGCGTCGTAGAACTGGAATAGGGGGCGTTCACCGTCAGCGCAGCTGTTCGCGCGCCGCCGCCATCGCGGCCTCCAGGTCGACGTCTTCGCCGACCTCGTGGAACGCCTCGCCGATGGCACGCACACCGCGCAGAATCTGCTCCGAGGAGAGATGGCCCATGTTGCTCACGCGGAAGATTTCGCCGCCGAGGTGAGCCTGCCCGCCGCTGATGCTCACGCCGCGGTCGGCCACGGCGTCGAAGAAGGCGTCCGGATTCTCGCGGACACTGGCGGGGAGCGAGATGGCGGTGAGCGTGTTCGAGTACTCCGATGCGTCGTTTCGCTCGGGGAACGACGACAGCCCCATCGCGGTGAACGCCGACCGGAACGCCCGCGATTGCCCGCGGTGGCGGGAAATTCGCTCGGGCATCCCCTCGTCCACGATGTGCTCGACTGCGAGCGCGAGACCGCGGAACAGCGGAACCGCGCTCGTGAACGGCGTCTGGTGGGACTCCGCCTTGCGGAGGTGCCAGTCTAAGTCCTCGTAGAACGGGGCACTCTCGCCGTCGAAGGCGTCCTGTGCGCGGGGTGTGGCGTACATCGCGCTCGTTCCCGGCGGGGCTGCGAGACACTTCTGGGCGTCCGTGAGTGCGACGTCGACGTTCCACTCGTCCACGAGGAACTCGTCGCCGCCGATGGAGGTGACCCCGTCCACGACGAAGTACGCGTCGTGCTCGGCGGCGACGGCACCGACTTCGGCCACCGGGTTCAGCAGACCGGTACTCGTCTCGTTGTGAACCATCGTCACGACCTTCGTCTCGTCGCTTACCGCCTCACTCACCGCGTCGGGGTCGACGGATTGGCCCCAGTCGAACGATACGGGCGTCACGTTCGCGTACCGGTCGGCGATGCGCTTGAACCGGCGACCGAACTTCCCGTTGACGACGGCGACCACCTCGTCGTCGGTCCCCGCGAGGTTGGCGACGGCGGCCTCCATCGCCATCGTCGCCGTCCCGTTGAAGATGAGGCTGGTGCCACCGCTCGTGGTCGGCGTCTCGTCGAGCGACGACCGCTCGAAGATATAGTCGAGACCGTCCTGTGCACGCTCGTACACCGACTCGAACTCCGACGAGCGGTGTGAGACCATCGGTTCGCTCATCGCCTTTCGAACGTCGCGCGCGAGCGGAACCGGGCCGGGGTTGAGTAGGAGAAAGTCCTCTCGCATACCCCACCGTTCTACGTCCCGGTAAATAAGCGTCGTGCGGTACGCAAATTCCGCCTGTTGTCGCCGGGGGTGAGCCCACCGGACGACGAGTGGGTGACTCCTCCCCGCCCTAAAGGACGGGGTTTTAGCGCCCTACCATCGGGAGAACTGTCGCCGAACGACTTCGGAATTTTCGAGCGACGCTCAGCAGTCTCGTGAGGATTCTCCGGGGAGGTTCGGCACGAGCCAGGCGAGGAACGTCGCCGGACTGCGCGATTGCGTCCAGATGGTACCCGGCCCTTCGAACTCGCAGAATAGCCCCCGCCCGGTTCCGTACGGCGATTTAGCGCCCTCAACGTGTCGAATCGAGAAATCGACCGTCTCCTCGAAGGCGACGACGTGGCCCGTGTCTACGACGTGCTCCTCGCCGGGGTCGAGGCTGACGACCGAGATGGCTCCGTAACTCGCCAGAAACGCCAGCCCTGCCCCCGACAGCTCGAGCAAGAAATCACAGTCGCCTTCGGCGAACGTCTCGTCGTCACTGAACTCGGCGTCGAGTTCGACGGTCGGCTCTGCGGCGAGGAACGAACACGACTGGACGTACAGTGTCTCGTCGCGGAGTTCGTAGTGGGAAACGTCGCCCGGAAAGGGCGGTGCCAGCGTGACCGTGCCGGGGTAATTCGCGGTGACGATGGTCGAGAACTGCGTGTCGGGGTCAAGCACCGACCGCCGTTTCGACTCCGGCAACCCGCCGTCGTCCGACTCGACGGAGATACCCTGCGAAAAGCTGACGACGGATGCTGCCGCGGCGCGGATTCGCTCGTCGTCGGCCAGTGTCAGTTCGAGGTCGGCGAACGTTGGCCGGTTCGTAAACTGGTAGTCCATACCCGATTGAGCCACATCGTGCAGAGGCATAGCACTCGTGGCCTCGTTCACAGTGGGAAGACAGTCGGGCGGCGTCTCCCGATTCGGGAGCGGCGACTTCGAGACGGAGGAGGTTCCACGACGCCCCACCGGGAATCGACTACGGAACTGTTACCCGACCGGATTACCTACCCTCTGGCATGACTGATGCGAGCGACCCTGCGAGCACGACCGACCTCGCCGCCGACGACTGGCGCAACGAACTGTCGAGACTCCGTGAGGAGAAAGACGAGTTTCTCGGCGACCACCCGCAGTCGCCGATTCCACCTGAACTGCGCGACGAGTTCGACGGCCTTTCGTACTTCGAACCGGACGAGGACTTCCGCGTGACCGCTACAGTCACCGTACACGACGAACCGGAACCGCTCGAACTGGAGACGACCGCCGGACCGCCACAGCGGTATCTCCGGATGCTGACGTTCTCCTTCGAAATCGACGGCGAGGACTGTTCGCTGTCGGCGTACCAGCAGGAGCGACAGGAAGCGCTGTTCGTCCCCTTCCGGGACAAGACGACGGGGCAACAGAGCTACGAGGAGGGACGCTATCTCGACCTCCATCCCGAACGCGAACTGCAAGACGGTGACGAGGTGACGCTGGATTTCAACCTCGCGTACGCGCCGTTCTGTGCCTACAGCGAGACGTTCTCTTGCCCACTTCCGCCCGAGGAAAACTGGCTCGACGTACTAGTTCGCGCCGGCGAGCGCGACTGGGACCCGAACTGACCGTCGAACGTGGTCGGGGGAACGGACAGCCGAGTGTTCATCTATCTCCACCGGAAGCGAGGGAGGGGGTTCAGACCCGTTTCTCGATTCACCAAGTATTCATTCCGAATCGCCAGAACAGGGTGGTCTTCGACCCCCCAATTATCTATTGTGGAAACAAATATTCTCGAATCACGAATTTGGGTGAGAATTTGGAAAGGATATTTAGTGGTCGACCACCAAGAACTGTATGCCGGCGACCGAATCGCTGGCAACTAGCATGCCAAACTGCGACCACTGTGACGCGCACGTGTCCGAACGATTTGCGCGCGTCTTCGCTGACGAACACGGTCACATCCGCGCTTGTCCTGCCTGCTCGGCGAACGCAGGAATCGCCGAGGTGGCACGACAGCGTGCGCAACGAGCATAGCCCGACGAGGTTGAAGGGCGGAATCGACAGGAACAAGACGAACCACGCGAAGCCTGTCAGGTGTGACTACCCACTGGGTTTACGTCGTCGAATGCAGTGACGGCAGTTTTTACACCGGATATACGACCGACGTAGCACGCCGCGTCGCGGAACACGACGACGGCGAGGGTGCGAAGTACACCCGTGGGCGGACGCCAGTCGAGCTCGTCTACTCCAAACGATTCGAGTCGAAATCCGCCGCGATGTCCCGCGAGTACAAGATAAAACAGTTCAGTCGCGCGGAAAAAGAACGACTGGTCGAAATCGGACCATCGAAAGAGGTTCGACCGGAGACCGCGGAACGACCGGTCGATTAGTCGTCTGCCGTCGCTTCGTCCGTCTCGTCCACTTCGGTCGAGGTGACCTCGGGCGTGATGAACGCGTATTCGACGGCCTGGCGGCCGAGTTTTCGGGTGCGCTCTTCCAAATCTTTGTCGATGAACTCGCCGTCTTCGAACTGGTCGTACGCTCTTCGGATACCGACCTGGTGGGGCAGGGCCCAGCCGTGAACGCCACGAACCGTGATTCGCATGTGGTCCAGCGTGCTGCTGTAGGTACCGCCACCTGCAACCGCGAGCAATCCGACCGTCGTATCCTCGAACTCGTCGAAGCTACAGTAGTCGTGGACGTTCCGGAACGCCGAGGTGTACGACCCGTGGTAGACGGGACTGCCGAGGACGACCGAGTCGGCCTCCCGAATCTTGCGTTTTATCTCCACTGCGTCTTCCGGTTCCTCTTCGTCCGGGTCGAAGATGGGAAGGTCGTACTCGCGGAGGTCGATGAGTTCCGTCTCCGCGCCAGCACTCTCTGCGGCATCTAATACGTGTGTTAGCGCGGTTCGCGTGTGGCTCCCGTCGCGCATGCTCCCACACACTGCGACGACGTTCGGTACTGCTGGCATTATTCACCCCTTTCGTACCGCGAACGTATAACCCACACGTTCCGCTCCACTCGTTGCCGCATACGACCCGATTGAAACGTCTCGGAACGACGACCCGACCTCGAACCCGTCTCACGTCGTCTCCATCTCATACTCGAAACATCACCACTGGGAAACAAAACGCTTCCCGGAAGCCGATTTTTGTAGAAACTCCATCATTTGTTTGGGTGGTGGAACACGGTGGTTTTTTCGACCCCGGCGAAGACGGACGGAGTATGGACACGCCGATTTCGTTCGGAACTGACGGCTGGCGGGCAACGTTGGACGAGTTCACGTCGCCGCGCGTGCAGATAGTCGGCCAGGCGGTCGCCGACTATCTTCACGAGGTCGAAGACCGGGCAGGCGAGACGGTCGCGGTTAGCTACGACGCCCGCGATACGTCACGCGGATTCGCGGAAGACCTCTGTCGAGTCCTCGCGGCGAACGGCTTCGACGTTCTCATTCCCGAGCGAGACACGCCCACGCCTATCCTCGCCTGGACCATCGCCGACCGCGACCTCGCCGGTGGCCTGATGATAACGGCCTCACACAACCCGCCGGAGTACAACGGCGTGAAGTTCATCCCGGCGGACGGCGCGCCCGCTCTCCCCGAGGTGACCGACCAGATAGAAGCCAGACTCGCCGAACCCGACCCGCTTCCCGAAGACGACCACGGAACGGTCCGCGAGATGGATTTCGTCGCCTCCTACGAAGACCACGCCTTCGACCTCGTCGAGAGCGACTTTTCGGACCTCTCGGTCGTCTACGACGCTATGCACGGAAGCGGTCGCGGCGTCACCGACCGCCTGCTCGAAGATGCAGGCGCGAACGTAGAGCGCCTCCACTGCGAGCGAGACGCCGAGTTCGGCGGCACGCCACCGGAACCCGACGCCGACCACCTCCAGGAGTTGGTCGCCACGGTCCGAGACGGCGACGCGGACCTCGGTATCGCCAACGACGGTGACGCCGACAGGCTCGCCATCGTGACCCCCGACCGCGGCTTTCTGGACGAAAATCTCTTTTTCGCCGCGCTGTACGACTACCTGCTCGAAGACGATTCGGGGCCGGCGATTCGAACCGTCTCGACCACCTTCCTCATCGACCGCATCGCCGAAGCGCACGGCGAAGACGTCCACGAGACCCCAGTCGGGTTCAAGTGGGTCGCGCAGGCTATGGCCGAGTACGACGCGCTCGTCGGCGGTGAGGAGAGCGGTGGGTTCACGATTCGCGGTCACGTCCGCGAGAAAGACGGCGTCCTGATGGCCCTGCTCGCCGCCGCGGTCGCCGCGGAACGTCCCTTCGACGAGCGCGTGGATGACCTGCTCACGGAGTTCGGCGAGATTCACCAAAACAAGATTAGTCTCGATTGTCCCGACAGCGAGAAAGAGCGCGTCCTCGCCGACCTCGAAACCGAACTCCCCAACGAAGTCGCGGACCACGACGTCGAAGACGTGGTGACGAAAGACGGGTTCAAAATCCTGCTCGACGACGGGTCGTGGATGCTCGTCCGACCGAGCGGCACCGAACCCAAGATGCGCATCTACGCCGAAGCGGAGAGCGAGAAACGCGTCAGCGAACTGCTCACCGCGGGGAAGAAACTCGTCGAACCGCTCGTGTAGTCCGGAACGCAATCGCTCGGTACAGTTCTCGTATGCATCCCCCGACTCGGCGGGGCTACCACCACAAACCTCTCTTCTTCAGCCTTCACTCGTTCGTTTTCGTGAGTGACGGACGACTGCTTGGCGTTCGGTGATAAACCGACATTCGCCATACGAAATGAGAGAGACCGCTTTCCACAAGTTCGGGATCTCAAATTCTACAAATCACTAGAGTATTGACATCTTGAAAGAACAGCGGTTGCTACCGCTGTGGTCGACATTGTTCACCGATGGTTCTGAATCAGTCGTTTCGACGACTAATGTGAAGCGCTGATAGCGCTCCTGACTCGTGTTCAGGACACGATGCAAGCCGAA
>NZ_JBPEHH010000119.1:0-10857 GCF_054177595.1 Haladaptatus ordinarius
ACCGAGAGACGAGTCGGCAACCCCGACAGACGACTCTCTCGGAGTATGGTTCCGAAACCTCCGACAATGAGGCTTCCCTTGTAGGAAGCCCCGCCCTTTAGGGCGGGCGAGGATGTCACAGTCGTCGTAGCGGAGGATAAACTCGCTCGTTGGTGGCCGATAGAAAAATCGAGCAGAAAACATATTCCGCAGTAGTATCCACTGAGAGACATGCCATTCACCGCGAAAATCGCCATCGGTCTCCTCGGTTATCGCTACGCCTACCACCTCTCGTTGTTCGGCGAACGACTTGACGCGATCGGAAGCAAGACGCCAGCGGACGAGGTCGAACCGACGAACTGGAGGGTACTGCTCACACAACTCAGCGTTCTCTTTCTGGTATTGGAGTGATCTTCGCTATCGCTGGCGTCTTCGCACCGTAGTCGAGAATGTGAATCGCTCGACTGACCGAATTACAACCGACCGAGAACCGCCTCGGTGACCGCGTCGGTTCCCACGTCGCCGCCGAGGTCGGGCGTTCGCGGCCCGTCTTCCAGCACCGATTCGACGGCCCTGCGAACCGCTTCGCCTTCGCCGTCGTAATCCAGGTACTCCAGCAGCATCGCGGCCGAGAGCATGGTCGCACAGGGGTTCGCCACGCCTTCGCCAGCGATGTCCGGGGCAGTTCCGTGGACGGGTTCGAACAAGGCACGCTCCGGGCCGATGTTCGCGGAGGGAAGCAGCCCCAGACCCCCCACGAGTCCAGCAGCGAGGTCAGAGAGCACGTCGCCAGCGAGGTTTGGACAGACGACCACGTCGTACTGTTCGGGGTGCAGACAGAGGTGGGTCGCCAGCGCGTCCATCAGGGCGTCGTCGTGGGGAACACCGCGCTCGTCGGCCACGCGAGCGACCGTCTCCCAAAAGAGGCCGTCCGTCTCGCGCATCACGTTCGCCTTGTGCGCGATGGTAAACCCGTCTTCGTCGCGCTCTGTGACGTACTCGCAGGCGAACTCGGCAAGTCGCTCGGAGGCGGATTCCGTGATGACCCGCGTCAAAGTCGAAGCGTCGTCGGTGAGGCGCGATTCGTGGCCCGCATAGACGCCCTCGGTGTTCTCACGGAGGAAGACGAGGTCAGTGTCTGGCCGGAGGGCGTCCGTTCCAGGGTAGGCCCGCGCGGGGCGGACGTTGACGAACGAGTCCACCGCCTGGCGGAGCGGGAGGATGACGTCCGCCGCCGTCTCGCCCGCCGCACCGAACAGGGTCGCATCTGCGCTAGCGACCAGTTCACGGGTTTCGTCGGGGAGGGGAGTGCCCGTCTCGTCGTTCACCGCGTCGCCAGCGTAGGCCGTCACGAACTCGAACTCCGGTTCCACTGCTTCGAGGACGTGCCGGGTTGCGGGAACGACCTCCTGTCCAATTCCATCGCCGGGGATGACTGCGATTTCTTCCGTCATTGTTCGACGTAGGGGAGACTTCGGGCTGTCTCCTCGATGGCCTGTTCGTTCGATTTCATCAGGGCCGTCGTGTCCCAGATACCGTCGACGAGCGCCTTGTGCTGGGCGTCGTCCACGTCCGCCTCGATTTCGCGGTCGTCGTAGCGCACGGCTTCGTTCGCCACGTCCACCTCGATTTCGGCATCGGGGTTCGCTTCGACGTAGCTCTGCAGGTCGGCTATCGACTCGCTGTCGGCGGTGACGGTCGGTATCCCGAGGGCGAGACAGTTGCCCGCGAAAATCTCTGCGAAACTCTCGCCGACGATAGCGTCGATGCCCCAGCGTGCGAGTGCTTGCGGTGCGTGCTCGCGCGAGGAGCCACAGCCGAAGTTGGCGTTGACGACCAGCACCGACGCCTGCTGGTGGTCGTCGTGGTTGAAGGGGTGCGATTTTGGTTCGTCGTCCTCGTCGAACCGCTGGTCGAAGAACGCGAACTGGCCCAGTCCGTCGAAGGTGACCACCTTCAGGAACCGCGCCGGGATTATCTGGTCGGTATCGATGTCGTTGCCACGGACCGCGATGCCGGTTCCCGAGGCACGCTCGACCTGCTTCACACCGTCGGTGGCGTCGCTCATACCGTCGTCACCTCCTGCAGTTCGCGCACGTCGGTCACCTCGCCGCGAACTGCGGCGGCGGCGACCATCTCGGGACTCATCAGGACGGTTCGCCCGTTCGGGCTGCCCTGCCGTCCGACGAAGTTTCGATTCGAGGATGAAGCACAGGCTTCGTCGCCCTCCAATTGGTCTGCGTTCATGCCGAGACACATCGAACAGCCAGCATCGCGCCAGTCGAAACCAGCCTCGCGGAAGATATCGTCCAGGCCTTCCTGCTCTGCGGCGGCTTTCACGCGCTGGCTTCCGGGAACGACCATCGCCCGCACGCCCTCGTGAACCTCGCGGCCCTCCACGACGCTGGCGGCCCGGCGCAAATCGGGGAGGCGAGCGTTCGTACAGGAGCCGAGGAAGGCGACGTCGACGTCGTAGCCGTCCATCGTCTCGCCCGGTTCGACGCGCATGTGTTCCTGTGCGCGACGGGCAGTGTCGCGCTTTTCCGCGGGCAGGTCGTCCGGGTCCGGAATCGGCTCCGTGATGCCGACCCCCTGTCCGGGCGTCGTTCCCCACGTCACCATCGGTTCGAGGGCCGACCCGTCGACCTCTACCACGTCGTCGTAGGTGGCGTCCTCGTCAGACCGAACGGACTCCCAGTAGGATTTCAGCCGGTCGAACTTCTCCGGGTCGTCTTGGAAGGCGTCGGTCTCGCGCAGATACTCGAACGTCGTCTCGTCGGGATTGATGTAGCCTGCACGAGCACCGCCCTCGATGGACATGTTACAGATGCTCATCCGCCCTTCCATGTCCAGATTTTCGATTGCCTCGCCCGCATACTCGTAGACGTAGCCGACGCCGCCGTCGGTGCCGAGCCGCCGGATGATTTGGAGGATAATATCCTTCGCGGTCACGCCCGGCCCGAGGTCGCCTGTCACGCGAATCTGGCGTACGTCCTGTTTCTCCATCGCCACGGTCCCGGTCGCCAGCACGTCGCGAATCTGGCTCGTGCCGATACCGAACGCCAGCGCGCCGAACGCGCCGTGCGTAGCGGTGTGACTGTCGCCACAGACGACGGTCATGCCGGGTTGGGTCAACCCTTGCTCGGGGCCGATGACGTGGACGATACCCTGGTTGCCCGTGTCGGGGTGCGAAAAGTCGATGCCCGACTCGCGGACATTCCCCTCCAGTTCGGCCATCATTTCCTCGGCCGATTGGTCGTCGTAGGGCCGGGATTGGTCTGCGGTCGGGACAATGTGGTCGACCGTGGCGTGGGTGCGGTCAGGGTACGCGACTTCCATGTCGCGCTCCCGGAGCATGCCGAACGCCTGCGGACTCGTCACCTCGTGGACGAGGTGCAGACCGACGAACAGCTGGGTCTGACCGGTCGGGAGTTCGGTGACTTTGTGGTTCTCCCACACCGTGTCGTACAGCGTTCCCTCGCTCATGAGTCCGGTTCTTGCTCCGTCGGTCCTCGGTCGAAGACGCCGTCCGCGTCACCCGCACCCTCCGGCGGCGTGTGTTCGACGTCGGACATGGTTTCCGCGTCGTCCTTGATGGCGTCTTGGTCGGCGTCGGCGGCCTCCCGTCGGTCGTCGGCTGCTACTTTCCCGCCGTCTGCGACGACCGGTCCGCGGTCGAACACGCGAGTCATCGCGCCTTCGTCAGCGTACGGATGGGTGTGGCTGATATCTCTCATCGGCTCTCCGCTACGCATTCGCGGTTTCGAGTCACGTGATTCACTAGTCATCGGCAGGCACCTCCTCCACCTCTGCGTCCTCGGGTTCCGGGTCGTCCGCCCACGCGAACAGGTCGCGGAGTTTCTCGCCTACGGCTTCGATGTCGTGGTTCTTCTCGGCCTGGCGTTTCTGACGGTAGGCTGGGCGTCCGGCCTGATTCTCTAGAATCCACTCGCGGGCGAACTCGCCGTTCTGGACGGCTTCGAGCACCTCTTCCATGTTCTCGCGGGCGTGGTCGTCGACGACGACGTTACCGCGAGTCAGACCACCGTACTCGGCGGTGTCGGAGACCGAATCCCACATCTCGCCGAGTCCACCTTCGTACATCAGGTCGACGATGAGTTTCATCTCGTTCAGACACTCGAAGTAGGCCATCTCCGGTGAGTAGCCTGCGTCCACGAGCGTCTCGTAGCCCGCCTTGATGAGTTCGGTGATACCGCCACAGAGGACGGCCTGTTCGCCGAATAAGTCGGTTTCGGTCTCCTCGCGGAACGTGGTTTCGACCACGCCCGCCCGGGTACAGCCGATGGCTTTCGCGTAGGCCAGCGCCTCGGCTTTCGCCTCGCCACTGGCGTCCTGATAGACCGCGAGCAGGCCCGGCGTGCCCTCGTCGGCCTCGTAGTTTCGGCGCACGAGGTGCCCCGGCGACTTCGGAGCGACCATCGTCACGTCCACGTCTTCTGGCGGTTCTATCTGCCCGTAGTGGATGTTGAAGCCGTGGGCGAACTGGAGGGTGTCACCTGCTTCGAGTTCGGATTCGATGTCGTCGTACACCGCGGGCTGGACGGTGTCCGGCACGAGCACCGAGACGACGCTGGCTTCGCTGGCCGCCTCCTTCGGCGTGGCGACGCGGAGGTCGTCGGCTTCGGCAGCGTCGCGCGAGGCCGAGCCCTCACGGAGGCCGACGACCACATCCACCCCGCTGTCGGCGAGGTTCTGAGCGTGGGCGTGGCCCTGACTGCCGTACCCCAGTACTGCTACGGTCTCGTTCGAAAGCTGTTCGTCGTCCGCGTCACTGTCGTAGTATATCGTCGCAGTTGGTTCGTCTGTCATGGTCTCTAATCGTCGGGCGTGGTGGTCGTGTCGCGCGATTCGTCGGTCGCGTGCTGGTCGGTCGTCGAGGCGGTTTCGTGTCCCGGCTCCTCGCCGGGCGTGGTCGGCGTGTCGCCACGGGCGAGCGCGGTCTGGCCGGTTCGGGCGATTTCGATGATACCGAACTGGCGGAAGGCGTCGACCGCGTCGTCTATCTTCTGCTGGTCGCCGGTGATCTGCACCGTGATGGTCCGCGGCCCGGCGTCCAGCGTCTGTCCCTCGTACATCTGGGTGATGGCGTGGACCTTGTCCGGTTCGTCCCCGCGAACTTTTAGGAGGACCAACTCGGCGCTCACGGCGGCGTCGTCCAGTTCGCCCACCTGGATGACGGGGGTGAGCTTCGCCAGTTGTTTTTCGACCTGTTCGATGCCGTGGTCGGTCTCCTCGACGACAAGCGTGATACGGGCGTGCCCGTCGACCGTCGTCGGGCCGACCGTCAGGCTCTCGATGTTGAACTGCCGCCGGGAGAACAGCCCGGAGACGCTCGACAGGACGCCCGGTTCGTGTTCCACGAGCGCCGAGACGACCGCAGTTCGATACTGCGGTTCGGCGTCGGTCTCCGAGTCGGTTCGCACGCCGTGTTCGTTGCGGCGAGCCTCGGGATGGGGTCTGTCCTCCGGCGCGCGGCCGGGCATCCCCGCCGAGGGAACCTCCGGCGTCGCCTCGTTCGTGGCGTTCTCCCCGCTCATAGCTGGTCCTCCGTCAGGGCGAACTTCCCGTTCGCACCGCCGCTCGGCACCATCGGATAGACGTTCTCGCGTGGGTCGATGTGGAAGTCGACGACCGACGGGCCGTCGTAGGCCAGTGCGGCCTCGACGGTGTCGGCCACTTCGTTCTGCGTATCGACGGTGAACCCTTTCGCGCCGAACGCCTCGGCGAGCGTGCCGAAGTCCGGACACCAGTCGTACTCCGAAGCGACGCGGTTGCGCTCGAAGAAGGCGTCCTGCCACTGACGAACCATCCCGATGTACTCGTTGTTCAGGACCGCAACGGTGATATCGAGGTTCTCGCGCACCGCCACCGACAGCTCCTGGACGGTCATCAGGAACGAGCCGTCGCCGTCGAAACAGACGACTTGCTGGTCGTCGTCGGCCGCCATCCGCGCGCCGATGGCGGCGGGCAGTCCGTAGCCCATCGCGCCGAGACCGTGCGATGAGACCCACGTCCGGGGTTCGGTGAACGTCCAGAACTGCACCGCCCACATCTGGTGTTGACCGACACCCGTCGTGACGATGGTGTCGTCGTCGGTCGCCTCGTCGAACGCTTCCACGACGAACTGGGGTTTGACCGGTCCCTCCTCAGACTGGTGATAGGTCAGGGGATACTCGTCTTTCCAGTCGGTGACCTGGTCGCGCCAGTCGCTAGAGTCCGGTGAGGACGCCATCTCGTCGCCGATGGCGTCGAGGGCGAATCCGGCGTCACCCACCACCGGCACGTCGGCGTGGACGTTCTTCGATAGCTCCGCCGGGTCGATGTCGACGTGGACGACGGTGGCTTCCGGCGCGAACGTCTCGACGCCGCCGGTCAGGCGGTCGTCGAACCGACACCCCACGGCGAACAGCGTATCACAGTGCGTGACGCTCATGTTCGCGGTCCCGGTTCCGTGCATTCCGACCATCCCCACCGAGAGGTCGTGGTCTTCCCGGAACGCCCCGACTGCGGGCATCGAGCTCGCCACCGGGATTCCGTGTTCGGTCGCGAACGCCCGAAGTTCGGCGCTGGCGTCACCTTTGATGACCCCGCCGCCTGCGAGGATGAGGGGACGCTCGGCGGCTTCCAGTGCTCGGGCCGCCTCCTCGACCGCGTCCGCGTCTGGCCGCTCCTGTGGCGTGTAGTGTTCCGGCGTCTCGGCGGTCGATTCGCGGGTTTCGGTCTCCGCCAGCGTGACGTCTTTCGGCAGGTCGACCAACGTCGGGCCGGGGCGACCCGCCTCGGCGAGTGCGAACGCCTCGCCCACCGTGTCGCCGACGGTGTCGGTGTCGCCCGCGAAGTAGTTCGCCTTGGTGATAGGCGCGGTGACGCCCGTGGTGTCCGTCTCCTGGAAGGCGTCGTTCCCCACTAGGTCGGTCGGAACCTGCCCCGTCAGCGCGACGAACGGGTCGGAGTCCATGTCGGCGTCGGCGATTCCCGTGACGAGGTTCGTCGCGCCGGGCCCGGACGTCGCGAGACAGACGCCGGGTGTTCCGGCGACGATGCCGTAGGCGTCGGCAGCGTGGGCGGCACCCTGTTCGTGTGCCATCGTGACGTGCTGGAGGTCGGAGTGGGCGAGCGCGTCGTACACCGGCATGATGGCCCCACCCTGCACGCCGAAGAGGGTCTCGACGCCGACCGATTCGAGTGCGCTGACGACGGCACTCGCGCCCGTCTGCGTGACTCGTTCGGTCGCGTCGTGGGCGCTCGCGTCGCCGTCTTCCGCCGCGTGGTCGCTCGTCTCGTCCGTCTCCTCTGTGTCCGTGGCGATGGACTGCACCACGTGTTCGCTCACGTTGCAGTCACCTCCGTTCGTGCCACGGCGGTTCTGCGTGCGGTTCGTGTGTCGTTCGTCGCTCGATTCGTGCCGGCCGTCGGTCGTGTCTCTAACATCGATTTGTGCGCGTGCTCCGTGCTGTTCGATTGCGATTCTGCAGGGTCGTGGGTCGAAAAGTGTAGTGGGGCGTCTATGCCCCTACAATAATCACGCGCCGGACAGTCCGGACTCTCGACGCTCGCGGACCGGGAGTCGCGGGTGACTGTCGCATCTGTGTTTGCATCGTTCCGACCGCGACGGAAATAGCCCTTGCGTGCCAGGCAATTCTTGCCCTGTGGCAGTGGCTCACAGGGAGTGTGACGAACACGGGAGGTCATGGTCAGGCAGTCGCCTCCTCCCGAGAATCGACGCCCAGTTCGCGGGCGTAGCGTCGCACGTCGCTGACGGTGACGCGCTCTTTTTCGGCACCGCGGTCTTTGACCCGGCGCGTGATTCGCCGTACCTCGTGGTCGGTCGGGGCGAATCCGGCCTGTCGCAGGTGCTTGCGGACGGCGTGGGTCCCGGTGTGTTTCCCGAGGACGAACTCCCGGTTCGCACCGACCATCTCGGGCGTCATCACGCCCGTCTCGAACGTGTCGCTGTTCTCGATGACGCCCGCGGCGTGGATTCCGCTCTCGTGTGCGAAAGCGTTCTCGCCGACAACCGGTTTGTTCACCGGGACGGTCACGTTGCTCCACCGTTCGACCATCTCGGAGACGGTGGCGATCTGGGGCGTGTCGATACCGGTATCGACCCCGTAGACGCTTTCGGCCGCCATGACGACTTCCTCGAAGGCGGCGTTTCCGGCGCGTTCCCCGATGCCGTTGATGCTCACCTGCACTTGCTCTGCGCCCGCTTCGAGGCCGGCCATCGCGTTCGCGGTGGCCATTCCGAAGTCGTCGTGCGTGTGCACGTCGATGCGGGCGTCGGTGTGTTCGCGGACCTGTGCGACCAGGTCGGCGAAGCGTCCGGGCGTGGCGACCCCGCAGGTGTCGGGAATGTTGATCCACTCCACGCCGGCCTCTGAGACGGCTTCGACGATTTCGGCCATGTAGTTGGGGTCGGTTCGCGTCGCATCCATCGGCGAGAACATCGGACTCGCGCCCGCCTCCACGACTCGTTCGACCGCCTTCACGGCCCGTTCTTTCACTTCCTCGCGCGTTGCGTGCATCGAATCTTCAATCTGAACGTCGCTGGTCGACGCGAAGACGTGGACCATCTCCGCACCCGTATCGAGTGCGGTCTCAACGTCACCGTCCACGACGCGAGCCAACGCACAGGTGGTCGCCTGCGTCGAGTCGGCGATGTCGCTGACCGCATCGAACTCGGCGTCACCGTTGGCGGGGAATCCGGCCTCGATGACGTGCGTTCCCATCTCGTCCAGCGTCGCCGCTATCTCGCGTTTCTCGTCCGGCGTGAACGACGTGCGTGGCGTCTGCTCACCGTCGCGGAGCGTCGTGTCGAAAATTCGAACGTTATCGATTTCGTTGGTGTGGGCTAACGTACCCTCGAAGAACTCGACCCCCCCTCTCGGAGGTGGTGTCGTTTTCAGACATTGTACTCGAATCCAGCGCCGAACTGATACTTAAGCGTTGTGCTCAGACAGGTCGTTCCAACACGCATAACAGTCTGTTTGGACAAGAGGTTGGAGAAAATCGCAGGACACCGACGGGTTGGTGTGACATTCGATTCCTTAAATTCCCTTAGTGTGACTGCCAGGAGTCGCGTCGTTCGACGTCCGGCGAGACTGAGAGCGGTCGGCCGGGAACTGTCACCCCTACCACCGCGCTGCTGTTGCCACCAATCGTCGTCATCCGGGACGTCGGCCTCCCCGTTTTCGGGGCCGCGTGCGAGACGACGAGCGCCCACTCGTCACGGAAGCGGCCACTTAAGTCCGAATGCGTGATATGCTCGAGTGATGGCGTTCGAGGCGTGGAAAGAACGTGCGGAAGAACTGGAAGCGGAGGTGTACGCGCTCTATCTCGCCTTTCGGGACAACCGAACGCCGCTCACTGCGAAGGCAGTGATTGCGCTTATCGTCGCCTACGCCGTCAGCCCCATCGACCCGATTCCGGACTTCGTTCCGGGACTGGGATACCTCGACGAGATACTGGTTCTTCCCGGCGGTGTCACAATCGCCCTCTGGCTCATCCCGGACGAAATCATGGACGAGTGCCGAGAGCGGGCCGGCGACGAAATCGACGTCGGGCGCGCCCGGTGGGTCGTGGCGGTCGTCGTGTTGCTCCTGTGGATACTGGTCGGAATGCTGGTAGTTCGCACCTTCACTAACTGGCTGTAGCCGGGTTACGGCGCTCACTGCGGTCGACGCAGTACCACGCCAGCGACGCGCCCCGTCCCTTGCAGCGACGAAACGTGCGGCCGAGTTGCTGTCACGAACGACGTGCTGAATAGAGAGGAGATGTCAGCAGACGGCTAGCGCTTGGTTCACCGTTGAGCGACGAAGCAGGTCGATAGACTGGAATTACGCGTCGGTCACCGACGCTCATACTCGCTCGACGACTGCGAGTAAACCCGGGAACGAAGTCTCGTGCGTCTCGAACGCTACGTCCTGCGTTTCCAAGACGTTCCACTCCTTTACGAAGGCGGAAGAGACGTCGTCGGGAGTGATGGGGTTCGGTCCCCCATCCTCCGGGGCACCTTCAGCAAATCCGACGAGGAACACGCGACCACCTACCGAGACGATGCTAGCGAGTTCGCGAGCGTAGTTCTCGCGCTCTTCGGTCTGGAACGCGTGGAACAGACCGCTGTCCAGCACGGTGTCGAACGTTCCGATGTCGTCGGGTAAGTCCAGTGCGTTTGCGACCCGGAACGACGCGTCGAGACCTCGTTTTTCGGCCTTCTTCCGTGCTTGCTCGACTCCCTCTTTGGAGAAGTCTATGCCCACGGCCGTATATCCCTCCGCTGCAGCCCAGAGTGCGTGTGTTCCAGTTCCGCATCCGACGTCGAGGACGCGACCTGATAACCCGTCGCTCCCGACGGCGTTCACGAGAGCTGGCTGTGGCTCGCCAGTGTCCCACGGAGGAACGGTCTCGCTTTCGTACACCTCGTTCCACCACTCCGCTGGGTCATCCGTCTCGGATTCTGACTGGTCCGACATGGCCTGTTATTCGATTCATTTTCCGCTAATAATTCTGTTGAAATGATGCGAAGGCTGACTGTATTGGCGTCAGCTTGTACTACCAGTTCCTGGCCGGGCGAACTCACACAACACTCGCGCTGTTTTGCTAAGCACGTGCTCTGTCTCGTTCGAACCAATTCCTCCTCCGTCCATGAGCGTTCAGTAGCTGATTCGTGCCCAGTCTCGCGCAGTAACTCGACGAGTCGCCGAGTTGCTGTCACGAACGACGTGCCGAATAGAGAGGATGAGGGCGCAGTAAAAAGGGGCACGATTTGACGACTCATAGGCCACAAGTGAGCATTGAGTAGCTTATTAAAATTATTTACAATAGCTATACATTGCTTCAACCCTATTAGTTGCTATA
>NZ_JBPEHH010000120.1:0-10381 GCF_054177595.1 Haladaptatus ordinarius
GATTGGCAGAAAGTGTTGAAGACTGGCTGTGAAATCGAAGAACGGCAACTCCAGACGTGGGAACGGATGGAGGTGTTGCTGAGTGTCTATTCAGTCATTGCGTGGAAGGTCCTGGAGTTACGAGAACTAGCTCGTGGCGAGACATCGAGTGCTCCGCAACTCTTGTTAAGCGAGGCCGAGCGCGCAGTGCTGGAAACGAAATTTCCAGAACTGAGCGGTCAGAACGGGAAAGTCTACGCAGTAAGTGTGGCCAAGCTTGGCGGATATCTGGACCGAGGATCGGATCCTCCACCAGGGTGGCAGACACTGTGGAAAGGACTTCAGAAGCTGCGCATGTGGGCAGACGGCTATGAACTTGGTGCTGAATGAGCGCCAAGACGCTCATTCAGCGAATCTCACCGTGAATACGGATGTCTCACCAGTTTCACAGACTGGCCACTCCTCGAACGTCGTGAATTGATCCGAATAATGAACGCATCCTGAGTGGTTCTTTCTTCTCGTGACAGATCTGAGTGATTTTTCTCGCTAGCTCTGACTTATGGGTAAGAGACAGCCGTTTACGGCGGGGAGGATGCCACCGAAGCTATGTCGTCCGCAAAAATCCGGACTGGGGTTCATAGACCTCTCCTTTCTGCTTGAGGTTCACGAGTTCTGTCTGGGCCGTAGACTGCGTCATCCCAATTGTCGTTGCCTCGATTACCACTACAGGCAGGGGTGCGCCATCTTCACACGCATCTTCGAGTTTGGAAATGAGGTCTTTGATGTTCTTCAGTCGGTCACGCTGTGACTTTGATTGCCCAGTCTCAACGATACTCGAATCAGACTGCGTCGACTCTGTTCCCTCTGCTTGGGTTGTCCCGTCTCCCGCTATGAATTCAGTGCGGTGATCGGTGGTTCGGTGTTCGTCACGCCACTCCACTGCCTCAGAATGGGCTGCAAACTCCTGTGACGCCCTACAGCTGTCACAGTGGGCTGTCCACGAGATGTCTTCCTCAATCTCATCAGCTGCCTCGTGGTCGGTGTATTCTGCATGTTCCGCTTGGTACGCATCCGCGGCTGATTGTGAATCGAACGACCACGACGCATCACACGTCTCACACCGAAGGTGATAGTCGGTCGATTCCAATACCGAGACATCCGGCATTGTCGAGCCCTGTGTCCAACGGATATCGTGCCCAGTGTGGTCGGCGTGTTTCTGGGCAAACTCATGCAGTGACGAATAGTCGTCTGCATCCTCGTACATCTCACACTCAGTGCACTCCACCGAGTATGCGTCGAGATTTACGTCCATTACTGAGGAATGCAAACTCGGTTGCAATCAATGTTACCCGGCTTCTGGTAGAATCCACGGATTCATCCCCGCCCTAGAGAGGGTTTCCTCCTCGCGCGACAGTAATGAGAGGTGGCTCTATCATGATGACCGAATTCGGCTCATCGCCGCATGGATATTTTGTTGGTAGCAAGACCGAATTTCACTGCACCAACTTACTCATAACTAAGCGAGTGCCGCGTGTCTATTGAGTGCCCGTCACAGCGCGGGAGAGGGAGAACCGTTATGACGACAGCTGAAACCTACGAGAACGTCTATCGACGGATCAACGAAGAGATATGGGAGAAGCAGAACTTCGATGCCATTGACGAACTCATCGCCGAGGATTACGTCCTCCATGACCCATCGATGCCAGAAGAGACGGAGTGGCCCAGTGGTCGGGAGGGCTATCGACAGATGGTCGAGATGGGAACCGGCGTCTTCGAGAACGCAACAACCGACATCCAACAGGTCATCTCGGCGGACGACTACGTCGTCGGGCGCTGGTCGATGACAGGCAGACACGTTGGCGAGATGGGGAACGTCCAACCTTCGAGCGAGGAGGTGACGATGACGGGGATCGAGATTTGCCGGTTCGAGGATGGCAAGCTCGCCGAGTCGTGGCAGGAAGTCAACATGCTCGACGTACTCACGCGAGCCGGTGAGCTTCCGGAAGATCTCTTCTCCCCAGAGAAGCCGACAAGCGACTGACAGATAGCGGACATCCACACTGTCAGCCACCTTTTCACCGGCGGGATTTTGAGTCACCTGCACAGAATTCACTGCTTGTTTTTTGCATCGCCATCACGACGCCAGCGCGGAGAAATCCTGTGGAGACAATCGAATGGGTGAACTCCGTAAGAACGAGCCAGAAGAGCAAGATGGCCACGACGGGCGTACTCTCGCGGAGTAGTTTGCGGGTGTCAAGCGGGGAGGATGTCACACACGCTGTACACGTGTGGTCCACTTAATAATTCATCACATATGGTATAAATGCTATAGCGTTCTCACTACAAATTCTACAGAAATATGTTCTCTCCAGATGTACCAGCTATTCCAGACCACATTCTGAATAAAGAAATCGTATTATCACTACTGCTAACATAAGTCGCCAGTATTCAGCGGTGCAGATTCAGGTCACAGACAGGCACGCTATTAGGAGTCAAAAAGGGGTAACGGAATCTCAACTGCGCTGGACCGGACGTCAACGGCACCACAGGCCGGGCAATCATCCACGAATGCACAGACCTGCAGCGAGGTCTCTACCTCTCGGATGCTGCCACACACCGAGCACTCGAAGGCAGTGAGATATCGAACTGACATCCGATTACTTCTACCCTTGGAATGGGGAGTTGCCGTCGACGACGTCTCCTTGCCTTGTGGTGCCGACGTGCTAGCTTGCTGCGGCTCATACTGATCGAGTGAGGGATGCCAGGCGTCGTCATGAAGACGATCGTAGATTCGGTTGGCGTCGTCGACAGGGACAGCGTCGGCTGGTCGTGTGGGTTCCTCTGCCTGCTGGTGCGTCGGTGAATCGGCGTCATCGCCACCAGGTGAGTGGTCATTTGGTGGGAAGGCTGTCGTTGATGCGGTGATCGCGACGTACTCCGTGCTGTCGTGGAGTTCGCCATCGATTGCGGCGGCGAGTTCAGCGAGCGGATCGGCAATCTGTGGGTCAGCGTGGTTCTTAACGCCCGTCTCGAATAGCCAGTCGCGAACGGCCGCTGCTGTCTCAGCGTCGAGCGTGAACGATGGGCCTGGTGGCATTGGTGACTTGCTCTGTCCCTCCTGGGTGCGACAAACCAGCGGTCGTCCTACGACAGTAGTAGCGAGGTGGTTCGGGTATCATTGGTTGATTTGCACGGCAGCTCAGTCTAAGATTTCCACTTCGAATTGCTCGCTAAGTAGATCTGTGTTTGAAGCACCTGAGTGGTCTACAGGCGGAGCAGGCCGAGTGCTTCGGAGCTTGACCCCGAGACGGTTCACTGACTACGCTTGACCCAACGATTAAGGCGTGTCAACGCAAACGTTGACGTAACGATGGCGACCGCCGATGAACAGATTCGCGTGAGCGACCGGGTGAAACGAGAACTCAACCGTCGCCGGCGCGAGGGTGAGAGCTACAACGACGTTCTAGAGCGTGTCCTCGACAAGGAACGTGTCGGTGACTTCTACGATGGGTTCGGCCGGTGGTCCGACGAGGAAGCTGAGCACGTCCGTGAGGGGCGTCGGAAGGCGAAGGAGAAGCGGAAGGAACGGATGCGAGAGCGGGTTAAGAACGGTGCATGAAGGTTCTTGACGCGACATATCTCATCGATTACCTGGACGGCGTCGAAGCGACGAAGGAGTTCTACGAGGCGAACGGGGCCGATAATGAACGCTGGGTGATGCCCGTCCCAGCTTACGCCGAGGTACTCGTCGGTGAGGGGAACCTGCCGAACGGCGATGTCGCCGGTGCTCGTGCTGATCTCTCGTGGGGAGAGAAGTACGAGATAGACAAGCGAACGGCAGTGACCGCGGGAGAGGTCGCAGACGAAGTTAGACCAAGCGGTCCGTACTTGGATGGTCTCGACGCGCTGATTGCAGCAGTCGGGCGTGAGTTGGATGCGCCGGTTGTGTCTGCCGACGGCGACCTCACTCATGAGGAGACGAAGAAGGTCATCGACGTCGAAGAATACTAATCAGGTGGCAATTTTCTGCGAGTATCTGCAGTCACGCGATTCGGTTCTGTCTTGACCGGTACAGAGGTGGAGATGGATCGGTATTCGAACCGTTGTATAGCGCTGTCAGGTTGTGGCTGCCGGCCGACCGGCGGGAGGCCGGGAGCGGAGGGTGGGGTGGTGGGGCGTCCACTGGGCGGCGGTCGCACAAAAAAAAACGGGAGAGGGCTCCGCTCAGGCAGGGTGTCCGACTTCTACTCGAGGATGACACCCGGATTTCTGGTTCCGTGTCGGGCTTCGTAGGCGTCGACGAGCTTGCAGTTGTACTGACTGATCCGGCTTGTCGACGTCGGCACGACCGTACTGGTCGCCGCCGCCACCTGCCCCTGGGTGAGATGCTTCTTGGGCGTCAACCGATCTGCCGCGTAGAGCGCTGCTGCCACGATGGTGAGTCGCGACGTCCCCGGCCCGACCGGCACCTGGTCACCGAGATGCATGAGGTGTTGTGCCAGCCGCCACGTCCGCACGGCTGCACCTCCCGGGAGTGCGTCGTCATCCAGTGCATCCACGACGGTCATCACGGCGTTCGGCCGAGTGACGGGAACAGTGTCGACCCCAAGCTCGCACCGGATTTTCCGCGCCGCGGCACACACCCGTTCGAGGGGTGCCTTCGTGTAGGTCGCCACCCCGACGTCGATCTCCTCACGCTCCACGCTCGACGCCCGTGCCGCGAGGAGGACAGCACCGCCGGCGAGTGTCTCCCAAGCCATCCGTCCGCCGGCCAACCGCGCCTTCGAAGCACGTCGCAGGTACTGCGCCGCCGTCTTGACGACGTGATCGGGCAGCCCCAGATTGCCGCCGATCATTTCGACATCCCGCAGCCCCTCGTTGAGCCGTTTCATCCGCTTGCGATCTGCTCCGAACTGGTAGCGCTTGTGCCACTTCCGGAGGCGCTGGAACTTCGTCCACTGCTCGTTACTGAGCGGATTTCCGTGTCCATCGTCAACAGCTCCCAGAACGGTGTATTCGACTTCAAACTCCGTCGCGAACCCTGCGATACGGGACGTGAATGAGTCCGGAAGTCCCGAGAGTGAGTTCACCGCCATCTCGATTGTGAACAGCGGATGGGAGCGGTCACGAATCTGTTGTGCTTCAGTCGTGCCAGTGTTGAACGGTCGCTGTTCGTCGATCTCGGTCAGAACCACCTCGTAGTCTATCCCCCGCTGGGCGTACGTCCGCATATCTTCGATGTCGCGTCGACGGCCACTCGCCAAGTCACCACCGGAAACCGCCTTGAGCAAGAACATATCCTCATCGGAGAGGACGAATGCCGTTGCGTGATTCCCGGCCCAGAACTCCTCTGCTCGGTCGTGCATCCGGTCGGTGATCCACACTTTCCCGACGACTTGCCGTTCGAAGAGATCGATCTGGAAGCCGCGCGTCTCGTGATGCAACTCGACAGTTTTTCCAACGCCCTCGAACGACTTCGTCGGCTCGCCAACAACCGTGAATCCCTGCGACGTGAGCGTCTGGTTGACGTGCTCGAATTCGGATACCACACCCAACGCGAGGTCGATATCCTCGGTCTGGTCCTTCAATCCCTGCACCGTCATCGCAGAGCCGCCGAGGAGATACACTGTTACAGGTTCTGAGAGCCAGTTGTCGAACTCCTCAAAAAAACTCTTTGATCGCCTCGCCACCCTTGAACACGGTCATGCCACCCCGTATTGCTCTTTGAGCGCGGTAAATTCTGCTTCACTCGGGAGGATGACTGGGGATTCCTCCGAGGCGTCGAACTCTCCCTGCAGTGGCCGACACATCGCAGCTACTGCAGTGTCCAAATCGTACCACTGCGCAGTCTCTGTTAGCGTCTCCCGGTCGATGTCCAGCTTCTCGATCAAGAGCATCGCATAGCTGACGCGGCGGGATCCGTTATCGAGGACGAGCGTGTGACACACCACGTCGGCAGGTGTGAGTTCCTCGTCGGGGGCATACCAGAACGCGGGTTCGCCCGCAAGGAAGAACTGTAAGCCGTACTCCGAAAACCGAGCGAGCCCGGTCAGCTGCCAGTCGGAGACGGCTTCGAGTGCCTGCGTATCCGCGGCTGTCTGTACGCGGACAAGTGCTCGCTTCGGATCACACCACTCGACGGTTGCACTCGGCGCGACTGCCCGGGCTCGCGACCGGTGCTCATGTTGTACAACTGCACGGGCGAACGCCAGCAGCGGCGAGAGATCCTCACTCAACGCGTACTCCGGGCCGGACGACGACAGCATCGCGCGATGCTTGAGCGGTGACAGCGCCTTGTGGACGCCCTGCCGAGTGATCGCGAGTCGCTCGGCGATCTCGGACACCCGACAGGGTTCGTCGAGATACCAGCACACCCGGAGTGTGGCCGGCGAGAGGAGGTCGATCCACTCGACGTGGCTGAGTTCCGACTGCAGGGTTCGGTACGCTTCGACGACCGGGTGGTCAGCGAGATGAACCTGCCGCTGGTTGTTGAGCCCGCGGCGTTCGGCGACAAGTCCCGCTTCGAGCAACTCATCGAGGACGTCGTAGAGGTGTGCCTGCGAATACTCGGTATCCGTCGCAAGTTCGGCTGCCGTCGCTTCCCGGCCGGTACTCAATGCGTCAATGACGGCGAGTTCGGCCTTGGTGAGCATCTGTGTATACTCTAAAGCCCATTCGTATAAATACGTTTCTTGATTTTGGTTGACGACATCGTTATGAACATAGTGGCGTCGTCACTTCCATCGGGGTGACAGTGTAGCCCATTATTAATTAAATATAATATCGTCGATATGTGTTTGAGAAACATCATATAGGTGATGTCGTGCAACATGCTGTGCTCATACTGGCTTGGAGATCCCGCGACCATTCCACTTTCCAGCAACAGACAGCAGTCATCCGACTGAACTAGGACGTGCAGTGTGCCGCTGGGCTTGACACGGACTGCTTACTGCTCTTGTTTTTCGTCTCGGTCAGGGTGACAGCGGCTGTATCACTCGACCCACCACCAGTAGTCACCCGCGACTGTCCGGTGTACGCAATGGGCACCGTACTGAATACGAGACTACTGAACGAGAGATGCAAGCCAGCGTAGGCGGCACCAAGCGCTGGAACGCGAAAGCCCGCGAGGGGCGAAACCGACGGGGATACCCGCTGGCGCCGAGGGCACATTCATTTTAGCCCGACAGCCCGCCCGCTACTGCAGGCAGCCCCCGGAATGGTCGGTCGCGAGCGACGCGGCGGGCGGCACGCGGCGAGCGGGGCGTGCCGTAACGAAGCACCGTTCAACCAATTCGATACTCAGCCAACCAATCGCCATCCTGGTGGACTCAGAAAGGGCGAGGCCGGCTCGGTCGTCCCCCGACCCCGCAAGCACCGCAGGCACGAGGCGCGCAGCGGTGTCCTCGTGAGCGAAGCGAACGAGGGCCAGCGAGACGGAGTCTCGCGTGGTCGCGGGATGTCGAGCGGCCGAGGGCTTTCAAAAAGAACATGACCGTCGCTAGCTGGCTACAATCGATTTGTGATCCATAGCGACCGATCTACGGACTTGCCCAGAAACAGACTACTCGAGTAGATCCTCAACAAAGCGGAAGCCGTTCACGTAGGTCACTGAATCGCCATAGCCCTCTCTATCGAAGACGTTCACGGCTCCTTCCCCTGCGAGCCGATCCGTCGTGTAGATGTAGGCGTGGTCTGCGGACTTCTCGATAAGCGCTTGTGCAGCAACTCCCGCGAGCGCTGGATCAGCACGTTCAATCTCGCCGGCCGGGCGGTCATCCGCATTCGCGATGTACCGCTGAACACCGTCCATCGTCCGTGAGACCAAGCCATGCGAGTAGTCCAAAGGCGCTGCAATTCGTGCCCACTCCTGTTCGATTGCTGTGTCGACCGGCGATGTCTTGCCGTCGGGCGTGTTGACGGTCAGTTCGTCGTACACACGTTCTGGGAGGACGAACGTGATGTCGTTCCGGCGGGCAAACGTGCGGACGGCCTGATACCGACGGTTCGACGGCTGGCCCATCGCGACGAACAGGCCGGTATCTGCGATATGGAGGACAGTCACGCGTCGTCGTCCACGTTCTCGTCGACACCTTCGATATCTGCAACCGACGTGCCCGACTCCTCGATGTCGAAGTGTTCGTGGACAACGGGCTGGAGCGCCTGCAAGATGATCTCAGCAGCGAGTGGCGAGATGTCGAGATCACGCGCCATTAGGCGATGGGTGACGGTACCACGTTCGCGGTCAACGGCGTAGGTGAGCGCCGTTGCAAGTCCGGCGATCCCGTGTCGGTCGATGTACGTATCGATATCGCCGTCGGTTCCCCGGCGGGCGACCGCGTCGATGAGCGCTGGCGTAATCGTGTACTCGCGAGTACCGTCGGCGGCAGTCACCGTGAGATTGATGTTTTGGGCGACGTACCTCCGGGGCTGATCATCAGTGGTGGCTTCAATGACGCCAGCGTCGACGAGCCGATTCACGTAGGTGTAGGCCGTTCCCTGTGCGAGGTCGAGGGCGTCCATCAATTCTTGGACGGTGGCTTCACCCTCGCGAGCAAGATACGCGTACAGTTGGGCGAGTGATGGCTCTTCGAGGAGATTTGCGACCGAAAGGAAATCGCGGATGACGTCACCGTTGGCTCGGTTTGAGGTGCGTGACATGGGTGGGCAGGTAATTACAGTTTACAGTGAATCAGTAAAGAGTGTTGTGGTCAGTCTACTTAGAGGCGGTCGCGAGCGACGCGGCGGGCGGCAGCGGCGAGCGGGGCGGGCCGGAGCGAAACACCAGTCAAACCATGAGAACAATCCCGACCAACCACTATGGTGGGACTGAAAGGGGCCGGGCGCTCGCCGTGCGAGCCGACGTTCCCACAAGCGAACGAATGTGAGTGAGTGGGAAGCAGTGAGAGCTCCGCTCTCGCCAGCCAAGCACCATATCGGAGTGAGGAGCGCAGCGAGGCACAGCCGGCGAGCGTGCGGGGGCTTTCAAGAAGACAACTCTGTTGAATTTCTGGTTCACGCACCGGCGTTCTATCCCGGAGGAACAGACCATGTACCTCGGAATCGACTTCCACAAGCGGTACGCACAGGTGGCAGTAATGGACGACGCTGGCGAGATTGTCGAAGAGGTTCGCGTCAAGAACGCGAACCTCGACGACCTCGCCCAGCGATACGCTGGGTCTCGTGCGGTGATCGAGGCGACCAGCAATTACTACCACGTTCATGATACTCTCGCGGAGTACTTGGACGTAACCGTCGCTCATCCAGGCAAACTGACGCTCATCGCTCAGTCGGACAAGAAAACTGATCGCGTCGACGCAAAAGAACTCGCGCGGTTGCTCCGGCTGAACTCCGTTCCGGAGAGTTACGTTCCTACCGACGAGATTCGGGAAGCCCGCGCACTCGTGCGCGGGCGACAGACATTGGTCGAAGATCGGACCAAGTTCGCCAACAAAATCCACGGCTTGCTTGCCGACAACGGCATCACGAGGACAGTAAAACCGCTGAGTGTCGAGGGACGAGAGTTCCTGGAGGAACTCTCGCTCCCGACCCCCTGGGACGATCTCTTGGACTCATATCTCGATGTGGTCGACACCCTGACCGAGAAGATGACACAGCTGGAAGCTGCGATCGAGGAGCGCGCTGGGTCTCTAACCGAGACCCAGCTGCTCATGACGATCCCCGGCGTCAGCCACTACTCCGCGTTGCTGATCTACGCTGAACTGGGTGAGATCGATCGGTTCGATGGCCACAAGGAGGTCGTGAGTTACATGGGACTGAACCCGACGATCCGCGAGTCACCCGACTCGCGGATCGAGGGAGGCATCTCGAAACGTGGCTCAGGACGAGTTCGCTGGATCTTGGTTCAGAGTGCGTACTCAGCCGTGTACACGTGTAAAGACGAGTATCTGAGCCGGTTCTTCCACCGGTTGACTCGTCGGATGAACTCGAAAAAAGCAATCGTTGCGACGGCGCGAAAACTGCTCGTCTCGATGTACTACATGCTCGACCGGGAGGAAGTCTACGATCCACCGGGGGTGAGCGCCTGAAGAAGGGTATCTGAGGAACGCCGGACCGGCGTTCCTCAGTGGCCGAGTGGAGCCAGCGTGAGCGACAGCTCTCGCGGAACTCGTTGCGACCGCCTACCGGTTGTGGAGGTCTCAATCACCATGCTATCTGGCGGTTTCTCGCTGTTGAAGGACTAGAGAAGCGAGATCGTCCGAACAACTTTGTCGCTAGCGGTGGTTCGTTGAGCCAGCAGAATTTCCATAGGTGAATACAGAGGCTGAGGGCGCAGGAGAAAGGGGTGTTCCCGGCGGAACACCCCGAACAAGATGTCTAGCTCATCTCCAACAGTGGTTTCATACGCAGGCCAAATGCTTCGCTCTCCATCCGCTACATCGAC
>NZ_JBPEHH010000121.1:0-9557 GCF_054177595.1 Haladaptatus ordinarius
TGACACGTCCATGTCACACAGCCGTCCATCCTCATCCACATTCGGTCGCCAATCTCGCGAACGGCTTCCCATCTTCCGGCCTCACTTCGTCAGCTACGGCCATCGAACTTGTGGGTAAATGACAGGACTTCAGTCGTGGGCTTCCGCCTCAAACCTGTGTGAAGTACGTCGATGCCGTGGAAAGGCCAGCAGACGGGTATATTTCGGCTGTAACACTCGCCGAGATTCACTCTATCGTTCGCGCGATCGATAGCGAGGACCGTGCTGATGCTGTCGTCGACGTGCTCGCAGAGAGTGGCATTCGACCAATCGATACGAACGAGACGTGGCCCATCGCCGCAGATTTCAAGTTTCGGTATTCGCCAGCATTAGGCGATGCGTTCGCACTTGCGACGGCACACCACGTCAACGGACTCCTGCTCGTCGGTGCTGATGACGACTACGCCGATGTTACCGATGTTTCGATCACTTGCTTTCGGACAGAGCCAACGTAGGGCGTCGCGACCGATTTCACCGCCCGATCCGAGGGCCAGACTAGAAAACGCGTTTTACGGACGCCCTCTCATTTCTTTTCAATATTAGTAAGTCAAGAAATATATTCGTCGTTGAACTCGCGTTCGCGGCGCATCAACTCCTCGACGCCGTGCTCGAGGATGCCACGTCCCATTGCGGTCGGCCGGTAGTACGTGTAGAAGCCCTGGCTGTCGGCAGTTCGTCGCTGACGCTTGTCGACGAGTCCTACATCAACCAGTTCGTCAAGGTGGTAGTGGAAGTTGTGGGATTCAACGTCGACCGCCACTTTGAGATCGGCGGCGCTCAACTCGTCGTTTACGACGAGCGTTCGTAGGATACGAAACCGCGTTGGATGACCGATCGCCCGTTGCATCGCGAGGTACTCCTCGAGCGTCAGCCCGCTCTCTTCGGGGAGCGGCGGCTCTGGCTGGCGAACCTCGTCCGTGGTGCGGCGGTCAGTTTCGACCATTGGGGTTGCCTCGGGATGAAGGTTGTAGTGCCACATACTTAGTCGTTCTCTACTAGAAGATCCCTGAGAAATCCAGATTTTATATACTGGCCGTACGAACCGACGATGCAAATGCGGGATCGGATTGTCGACAATCTCTCTCGGGCGGGCGGTGACTCAGAAGCTCTTCAGCCAGTCCGACGTGAACAGTTTCTCGTCTATCTGATGGGTCCGTACCGGACGTTCGACGTCGATGCCCTGTTGCCGTCAGATGCCGATGTCGAGACCGACGTGCCCTCGTTTGCAACGTGGAACGACGCCAGCGGCGAGTACGCCGAGGACGAGGTGTTACGCCTTCTCCAAGAGACGCGTGACTGTCTCCGCGACCGGGGCTTCAACGCCTTCCTCGCGATCGATGTCGGAATCCCACTTGATGAGATGGATGCTGCGACACAGAGTATCGCCTTCGCGCAGGCGAGCAATGCAACCATTTTCGTCGCGCCACAAGTCGGCGACAATCTTGGCGTCGGTATCGAAATCGGGAGCGTCCTTGAGGATCTCCTGCCGAGCGACAGCATGCAGGGGCCGGCAGCCGACGCCACGCTACCTGAGCGCACGCGACGGATGATGGTGGTGACTGAACCGTCGGTGCGGAGTGCGATGCTCGGGGCAGTCCACGCACGCTGGGATGCGAGCGTCCGGACGTTCACGGATGCCGTGGACTGTTGTCGGCTGTGCGCGCAGTTCTGTACCCACATTCAGAACGAGGAGCTCTATGGTTCGCTTGACCGCCTCGATGTATGATGTTGTGTATTTGACTCTTATTAGGTGGTTTGCTTTCTGCGGAAGGGATACGCCTGAGATTAGTCACACAGACCCTCGAAGACAACGCACCCGACGCGCTCGTTCGTGTGATTCATCTCGGTGTCGGCGCTTTACACCTCTTCGATTTTGACCTCGATGCCGGTGCTCGTGAGACTCCGATAGCGTAGGTCAAATCCAACCTCTACAGGGAGTACGAAATCGATGGAAAACGATCACGAAAAGGAACTGTGATCAACTTCTTCGTCAATCGCGTGTTCTCCGACCAACCGCTGACCGTCTACACGCCTGGTACCCAGTCACGCAACTACATTCACGTGAAAGACGTCGCTCGTGCGTATGTATGAAGTGCATAGGTATTGGTAGAGCAACTCGCCGCTAGCGAGACGGGTGTTCGACGGTACGAGATTGCGAATTTACGCGGGGAGGGATGGTAATCGTGACATCTTTGCTCCGCAGGGATGTATTTGGGTCGACCGAGCAGATCGATCACGTTCAGGTACACTCTACGGATTAGGGGGGAGTTCGACTATCATGCCGGCACAACGAAGTGCGACAACGTTGAAGTGACATTCTCATGTATCGGTAGCCATGCCACTGACGCTTCTCGATGAAATCAGTATCGTCGTACTCCAGGCGTCGGTCGCTGAACTCCTGACCCGGTACGAGGTGCTTCTCTACAAACTCCTCGTATTCACCGTGACCTTCGTCGTTGCTGCCCTTATCGGGCGGCTTGTCGTCATGCCGCTCATCAATCGCTTGCTCAAAAGCAAACGCATTACCCCGACAGTTCGGAAGCCAGCGATCAGGACATTTCGCATTGCAATTTACTTCGTTGCGTTTTTCATCGGGCTCTTTATCGCCCGGTTGGAGTCATTGCTGACGGTGACTGGTGGGTTTGCGGCAGCACTCACACTCGCCATTGGATTTGCCTCCCGTGATATCCTCAGCAACCTTGTCGGTGGACTGTTCATCATCACCGATCCGAAGTTCAACATCGGTGACTGGATCGAGTGGTCGGGCGGCGACAGTGACACGGAAAATCTCGATGTGAGGGGCAATGAGGGTATCATCGAAGATATTAGCTTCCGCTCGACGCGAGTTCGAACCTTTCGAAACGAAGTCATCATCATTCCGAACTCGACACTAGCCAATACTGTCGTGACGAATCACGATATTCGGGACAGACTTCGTATCGATCATCCGTTCAGCGTCATGTACGGTGGTGATATCGACGCCATGCGAACTGTTTTGCTCGAAGAAGCCGAGGCGAATCCACGGATTCTCGACGAACCGAAACCGACTGTGGTTGTGGACGGAGTTACTGCATCAGGCATCGACATGGTCTCACGGTTCTGGATATCGAGTCCGAGTCGAGAGAAGTATCTCTCCGTTCGGACGACGTACTTTCAAGCGGTCAAAGAACGGTTCGAACGTGAAGGGTTCGAAATGTCACCAGACCTCCTCGAATTGATGGGTGATTTCTCCATCGATGGTGCAGAAACTCTCGTGCAGGCTGAGGATCGAGGAATTGACTAGCACCCAGTCGGGCGGTTTCTGTGAGACGGAGAAGTTTCTAGTAAGCTGCCAGATCTGAAGGGGGGTGTAACAGAGTTTGACTTGTCGGTGACATCCTCCCCGCCGTAAACGGCGAGGCTTCCCACGCCCATCAAAGGACGGTTCGTTGTTCTCTTAGGGTTGACGACCCGACGTGCCGATGGGAGTGCCACGCCCCCGTTACTCCTATCCCGCAAAGGACTCGGAGGTACCTGATTGTTTTATATCGGTCTGCGTGTCCGTGGGCTTGCTTTTTGATGAGGCAAACACCCAGTCAACTGCCAGTTGTCGGACTGTCAAATCCGATGGGGGACCATCGAATCGACAACTATAGATGCGCAGTATGGGCACTCAAACCTTCCGACTTCAGTGTTTGCGGCCAAAGACGGCGCTGTATCCCCGCCCTAAAGCACGAGGTTTTAGCGCCTGAAATTTAGATAAATATCGCGTCCTCGGTTCTCCGAAAATTATATTTCATCCCTCAATCAATTCTTTGACACGAATGTTCCCGTCATCCCTCCGTGCCCGCACTCTCCCAGCAGCATGGCGATTCGCGATAATCGGCACACTCGCCTCGCTACCCGCCACTGTCGTTGTGAACTGGCTGCCGGATTCGGAGGCGACCATTGGTGGAGGTATCATGATAATCGGCGCGTTCATCGCAGGAGTCATCGCTGCAATCCGCTCAATGGACCCGGGTGCTGCCGGACTCCGTACTGGTGTTCTTGCTGGTGTTGTCGCAGTACTCACGCTACTCGTGGCAGTAGTCAGCACCGTTCTCAGTGATGCCACGGTGACATGGCCATCGCTGTCGAGAGTCGTATTCGTCGTTTTAGCCAGTGGACTGGCACTGTGCGTCGCCCCCATCTTTGGTCTGGTATGCGGTCGAGTTGGTGGGTGGATGGCGAACACCGTTACCTCGCGATTGACGACCGGCGTAAACACGTCGTAACAGCGATACAACAGACTGGTAGACGTTCGGAGTCGGTCGAACACATTTCTTCTCAGATGGCCGGTGGTCGATACCCGATACGCGCTTTGTATCTCGCGACAACTCAACGAACAAACAGAATATTGACGATAGATGTGCGAGATACAGAGGATCTATCCAGTATTCGCACGACCGCTCTGAGTCACGCTCCGACCCAGGGAAAGACGGTGGCCGCGATGCCAGCGACTACGAGAGCACCACCGAGGACGAGCGAAACAAGTCCGCCTCGCTTCCCCTCCCTTATCAACTCCTCCTCGGACTTATCGGAGAGGACGAAGTCGCCGGACTCGGTTGGCTCGTCGATTACGAAAGCACGTTCACCCCAATCAGCATCCTCATCGTGACGGGCCGTTCCGAGGACGTAGACTCCCTCGCCCGGTTCAATCACACCCTCCGAGTAGCGGCGACGCTCACCGGTACTCAATGGCCCGAACTCGTGACGCGTGGCCGCATCGATAGCGGCCTCGTCCTCGACGTACTGCTTGATGTGCTCGGGCGGTTCATCCCCAGCTTCGACCGTCGTCTCTGCTTCTTCGACGTTTAACTCGCCATTAGCAGGGAGTTCAACGCGGACCTCGTCCGAGCCATCGTCTACAGTGATCGGGACCGTCGTCTGCTCTGCGTGCTTGGTCTCCCAGTTTCCCCCACCTTGCCCACTGCTCTCCCACTCCTCCATCTCAACGGAGGTAGCTAACGCGTCTCGTCCGGTGATCGGTGACTCCACGAGGGTGGCGTCCTCGGCCAGATGGGCAGTACCTTTGACCTCTGCTGTACCGGGGTTCAGTTCCCGAATCTTCGTCGTCTCGGTATCGGTGATTCGTCGACTCTGCGCCCGCTCGACACGGCCTCCGTTCATCGTGTAGAGACCGACGAGCACGAACACCAGGCCGACCCCCGAAACAGCTACGCTGCCAACCAAGCTCTGAACCATAGCTAACTGGATTACCTTTTGGCCAGCAGATAAAAGCAAGGTCTCACGGGTTGTGGAGGATAGCAGTGATCCCGCTCGGTCGGCGTGCTCACCAGTCCTTCTTCAACCCAGTCCAAGTATGCGGAATTTGCGCTCTGTATCTTGCAGCGACTCAACGAACTACCGAGCTGCTGTCACAAACGGCGTGCTAACTATAGAGAGTGAGTACACCAAACAACCCGTCAGAGACCGAAATGTGCGTCGCGCTCAACGATTGTGTATCCTTGAGCCGTGAGCACATCATCGCGGTATCGTTCCGTGAAAAACTGCTGTGGGATACTTCGTAGCCCGAAGCGCCGATCCGCTGTGTACTCAACATCGATGAGAGTCTGACCGTTGTTGCTACTGATCGTTGATGTGTATGTCGCCCACGGCTGGTCGTTCATCGTGATCTCTAATCCAACTCGGTGATCTCCGGTTGGCGTGGTCTCTGTCTGTGTCTGGACGGTCAGTTCAGCAGAGCGCAGACCGAATAGATACGAGATATGGTATGTTGCCGTGTTCTCTCCGGTGGTCACTTCATCTGCGGCTCCCCACTGAAGTGCGAGTACCGGGGGCGTCGAACCAGTAAACTCATCGACCACCGTTTCCTGGTCGTCAGTCCGGAGTCGAACTGTCCCGCGCGACTGAAGGATCGGCACACGTGCGATGACGACCAAGATGGCTGCGACGATGACCGCTGGCAGCAGTGACATCGTCACGTACGTCACAAGAAATAGCGATACCACGAGCACGACGACAAGTGCACTCAGGGGGCGCTCACGTCTGAGGTATCACTTTGCAACGGTGAGTGCCTCCTGTGGTCGTTCGATTTCGTTTGTGGAGGCCATCATGAGAACCACTTCTCGGGAGATAATTAGCTCTATTGAATCCCTTTCTTCAAATTAGTGCCGGAGAGAAATACTCGTTCAGTTCGCGCACTGAATCCTGCAACGGTTCAACGAGTTGCCGAGCTTTTGTCACAATCGTCGTGCTGCAGACAGAGGATGAGTTCAGCAAGAATTCATCGTTCCAGCTAGTAGGTAACAGAAGAGCCGTTCAGTAGGTATGCGAATGTCTCATTGAGGAGGGCCTTTCACGTCTTCTGTGGCGTAGTGTATCGAAGTCCGGTAAGGTAGAGGCCACCAACAATCGCACTAATCAGAAGTCCGGTTGCGATACTCACCGTTACCCACTCGTATGGCGAGACAGCAACTGGCCTCGGCTTAATGATTTGGAAGTACGTGTACTGCAGTTGGTCTGTGTAGGCGTATGGTACGAGAAACCCACCGAAACAACTGACACCGAAGCCAGTTGCCAGCAGTAGACGCTTTGCTGAGGATAACCCACGTCGGCCAGTGTCGAGGTAAATTGCCCCGAAGATGAGCAGAGCGACGAACAGGCCGCCTACGCTCAAGATACCGAGATACAAGTCACTCATATGATTTGAGTCGTCAGATAACAACAATAATACTTACGCTCTCGCTATCGGTAGGTCTGCTCCCTGCATCAAGCAATTTCGATTACGATCCGTGACTGATACGCGCTCTGTCTCTTGCAGAACCTTGACAAACTGCCGAGCTGCTGTCACAAACGGCGTGCTGAAGACAGAGGATAAGTACAGCACGGTGGTCTCATTGGATTCAGAACGACCCGACTGAAACAGCCTCGAGGTGGCTCTGCGATTCAGTGGGGCCTGCTTCGAACAGACTACCGCTTCGTCATGGTGTAACCTAGTCGTCGGCGCCGATGATCGTTTCAGTGGCGTTGTGTTTGAACTCCGCCCCGCCGCACGCCGGGCACTCATCCCGACGGGGTACATATGTCCCTTCTTCCTGAAACGCCTGCACGAACTCGCCGCACGCCCGGCACATCACGAACTCCATCAGGTGCTCACCACGCTGGCGGGGAGGGTGTGCCACTCCGTCGGCAGATGATCGCAGGCGCGTGCCGTCTGCGTCCGGGCGTCGTACTCGATGAACCCCGCCGCAGCCAACTTCGGCAGTGCCACGTGGTGCAGTTTGATGGCGATGCGTCTCCGGTCGTCGGCGGTCTCGTCGTGGTCGATAAGCTCGTCGACGAGGTCCTCAACCGAGGCGACGTCGTCATCACCGGCCAGCAGATACCGCAGGGCCTGGCGCCGGTACTCGCTGGCCAGCGCGTCGCAGACGGCAGTCAGTGTGTCGTACTCAGTCGGGGGTGCGTTCATATACACCCGGTAGTGATCCACTCCAGTTTAGCCCTGTTGTTGAAGCATCAACCCTTATTTAGGCGGGTGGTGTCACCGGAGGTCGCGTGCGGACGTGAGCAACACCTGTTGGAGAATCTTCTCGTTCCCGCGGCGAATCCGATTGGAGACGGCCTGCTCGCTGATACCCAATTCCTCGGCGAGGGCGTCAAGGCTGACTTCTCGCGGGGTGGCGAAGTACCCCCGCCGGGCGGCGAGGACCAGTGCCTCGCGCTGTTCCTGCGAGAGGTCGAATCGGTGGCCGCGTTCGGTCGTTTCGGTCAAGGTGTACGTGCGGTCGATGTGAATCTGAATGTCGTATTCGAGGATGAAATTGTGAAAGAGCGAGAGTTTGTCGTGGTCGGGGAAGCGCAGCCGGAACTCCCACTGTTCGTTGCCGTGGGCTTCGAGGACGACTGCGTCCGCCACCGCGATCCCTTCGATGAGGTCGGTCGGATCATCTGTCCACTCGATCCGATACAGGACGCTATCTCCGATCTTGTCGAGCGCGAGGGACTCCTTGACCGCTGGATGGGCCTGAACTTGCGCCTCGAAGTCGTCGTGGCCGTCGCCGGTCGCCCAGATGAACGGCATGATCATGGGGCCCGTCGGGACGATACGTTCGAGTTCGAGGTGCATGTTCGGGGTTCCCGAGAGGACCTCCCCGAGCTGGAAGTCATGGCTGTCGATGGTGAACTCCAGGATGACGCTCATGTCCCGTCAAATGGGAGCCAGCAATGTAGGGTTTGCCGCCACGAGGTGGTCGAGTTCGTGGATTACAGAAGTACAAGGAGAAAGCCCACGACTTTAGTCGTGTGGAGGATGTCAAGCGATATCCGTCGGTGGTGTACGCACAGCCATAGTGGGTGGCTACCTCGCGGTAGTTCAGGTAGATGACGTCGGTGTTGATTTCGCGTGCTTTCTCCTCTGCCCGGCCGAGGACGTGGAGGTACTTCTCGTGGATGCTGGCGTTCGTGGGGCGTTTCGTGGTGAAGTCGAGCAGGCTGGCGTTTTCTTTGGTTCGTTGGATAGTGTCGTGGAGTTCCTCGCCGACAGTGGCGGCTTCGGCGACGATGTTCGGTGAGGTGGCATCCACACTACTGCCGTCTTCGCTGGTGTCCTCGCGCACGTCGTTGATGATTCGGGAGACTGACGCGCGAATACGCTGGTTCTGTTGGTGGTTTTCTTCAAAGTCGTCTTGGAGGTTCTCGGTCTGGGATTCAAGCTCGTCGACGCGGGTTTCGAGCTGGGTGGTCCGGTCGCGTTCTGTTTGGAGTTCGGTTTCGAGGTCGTCGATTCGCTCGTCTTTCGCCGTGAGTTGAGTTTCGAGTGTGGCTTGCTAGGCTTCTAATTCAATGATGCGATCGGTGAGTTGCTCGACCTGTTCGGCGAGCTCTGTGCCCGTCAGCTGTCAGGCACCTACGCGGTGTGGTTGGTCACAACCGTGTTTCCGACGTGATTATCTGCTTGGATAGGTCATGCTCCCAATGCGGTAACGATGTCTTCGACAGTGAAGAGCCGAAGATCGTCTCGCGCCGCAGCCGCTTCCTTAACAGACTGTTTGAATCCGTTCCGCGAGAACAGCGTGTACTCCTCGACTCGACTGCTGCCGTCGTTGGGTGCCCATCGGAGTTCATCGACGTAACGTTCGAGTTTCGAGAGTGCGTCGTATCCGAGTGGCGACTGCTGGAACTTACACTCACCGGCGGTCAGGGTGTCTCCCGCGGTGAGGCCCATGACGTCGATCTCGTGTTCACCGTACCACCACTGCCCGGTCTGCGTGATCGTGTCCTCCGGGTACAGCGATCGAAGTGCCGAACAACACAGCTCTTCGAACGACCGGCTCACGAAATCGACCAACTCCGATTCGATGAGCGCGCCGTACGCGTCGTCATTGCCATTATCGTACTCTAAAGTTTGATACTCTAAAGTCGCTAGTTGTCCAGTCTATCGATCACGGCACGAACAGGTGCGTAGAAATAAACCAGACGTGGGACAGAGTCAGGACGTAGCCTCGGTAGAAGATAGCGCAACGAAGAGAATATGTCGA
>NZ_JBPEHH010000122.1:0-9539 GCF_054177595.1 Haladaptatus ordinarius
GTGCTCATAGCGACTCAAGGTTCAGTTCCAATGATGACCGCATTTTGACTCATTCCTTCTTCTCAGATCTCATTTGATTAGATTTTCTCTCTATCACTGACTTATGGGTAAGAGACAGGACTTCAGTCGTGGGTAACTTACTCGAACGCTTCCCGCAACTCTTCGTCTATCTCCCACGTCCCATCTCCCTCACCGCGCAGCAACTCCACGCTCGCCCGAAACAGCGACACCTGCGTGTCGAAGATGGCGTACACCGGCTGCAACGGACCCAACCGGTCACTCCCACCGAGTCGAACGAACAGCCCCAGTCCCGCGGGAACGACCAGACCGAACGGCCCTGCCGCGATCAACGCCGCCCCCGTCGTCAGTCCCACTGCCAGCGCCACCAGCCACGGCGAGACTACCATGAACCACCAGTTGAACGGCAGCACGACGCCGCCGTACTTTCCGTACCGACCCAGCGCGGACCGATGCTGTACCAACAGTCGAATCAGCCCCATCCCGCGCCGGTCTTTCTGCAACCGACGCTTCCGGAAGTCCGAGTGGGAGGCTTCACTGTAGCGAATCTCGGGGTCGAAGACGACTCGATTCCCGTTCAGTCGAATCTTCAACGCGAGTTCCGTATCGTCGGCCAACGAGTTCGGGTCGATGGAGACGATAGCGTCGTTCTCGAACGCCGAAAACGGCCCATGGAAGATGAGCGTCGAGTCGAGGTGCGATTCGAGCGTCTGGACGTGCGCCTGGACGCCACGATAATCCGCTTCGACCTCGCTTCCGCCGAGAATCTCGGCGTTAGTGCCGGTGACCGCCGCCACGTCGGGGTCTGCGAGATTGGCCGCCGCGACACGCAGGGCGTCGTCGGCCACGAACGAGTCGCAGTCGGTCTTGACCACCATCTCGTTCTTCGCGGCGGCGTACGCGTCGTTGAGCGCGGGTGCGAGGCCGCGACGTTCGTCCTCTCTGAGGAGGTTCAACTCGGGATAGTCGTGGTCTGCGAGGTACTCCCGAACCAAGTCAGGGGTCTCGTCGTCGCTCGAATCCACGACGACGAGTTCGACTTTCTCCATCGGATAGTCGAGTTCGAGCAGGTCGTCCAGTTTCTTTTCGACGATGTCCGCTTCGTTGTACGTCGGGAGCACGATGCTTACAGTGGGTTCGGCCTCCCGCTTTCTGGCGGGCGACCCGTTCGGGCGCACCAGTCCGTACAGAGCGAGAAAGGCGAGATAGGGAAGGGCGGCTATTGCGACGACGGCCGCGGCTGCCTTCGCGAACCGGTTCATATCGGGGACTTGGGCGTTTTGTTTTAAACATCTATGGATTGTCGTGGCGGAGACGGGCACCGATGGCGGGGCTAAAAGGTTGGGCTTTTTGCCTCCGGTATACAATTTCTTGACAATGCCCGACCGCGAGGATGTGTGCGTGCTCATCCCGACGTTGAACGAAGCCGAAACTATCGGCGAGGTCATCGACGGGTTCCGAGAGCAGGGCTTCTCGAACGTACTCGTCGTGGATGGGGATTCCGACGACGGAACGCAAGAAATAGCCACGGACTGTGGTGCGCGCGTCATCGAACAGAGTGGGATAGGGAAGGGGCAGGCCGTCCGCGAGGGACTGACGCACATCGAAACAGAGTACGTGCTGATGCTGGACGGGGACGGAACCTACTCTCCCGAGGACGCGGACGCGATGCTCGAACCCTTAGACGACGGCTACGAACACGTCATTGGAAATCGGTTCGCTGACCTGGATGATGGGTCGATGACCCGCCTGAACCAGTTCGGTAATCGCCTCATCAATCGCGCGTTTCTAGTCATCCACGGACAGAATTTCGAAGACATCCTGAGCGGGTATCGTGCGTTCACCCGCGACTCCATCGAGCGAGCGTATCTCACCTCGGACGGGTTCGGCGTCGAGACCGAACTGGCGGTCGAGTGTGTGAAACACGGCATTCCGACGACTGTCGTCCCGATTCGCTACGAAGAACGCCCCGACGAGTCGGAGACGAACCTCCACCCACTCTGGGATGGCGGCGACATCATCATGACACTCTACCAGTTGGCCAAGACGAACAATCCCCTGTTCTACTTCGGGAGCATGGGGATGTTGAGCGGTCTTCTCGGTATCTTTCTCGGCATCTACGTCGGTATCGAGTGGTTCGTTCCGCCGCGCGTCTCCCACGAAGTGTTGGCCGTCGTCGCTGGCGTCGCCATCCTCTTCGGCGTCCAGTTGCTCATGTTCGGCGTCCTCTCGGACATGATCGTCACGCTCCACCGAGAACAGATGCGACGAATCGACAGACGTCGATGAGACTGGCGGGCGAATTCAGCATAATTCGAGGTGGCGCCTCCGACCTCAAGAAGCGAGCGAAGCGAGTGAGTAGATCGGAGAGGAAACCGATATAGCACGACGCAATCCACGCTCGATGACATGCTGACTCCCGGATGTTTAAGAGCCGTCGATTCTACATCTGAAATATGGAGGTTCGGCGTACCGCACCCGTCAAACTCCTCGTCCCCGACGAATACCGCGATGACCTCCACGAAACAGCCCGGCAATTCCTTCACTGTGCGAACCGTGCCGCAGACTTCTGTTGGGACGATACTTCGATCAAGAACTGCGTCACGGCTAATACGACTGCGAGAGATGCACTCTATGACGAGCTCCGCGGCGAAACTGACCTCACCCGCCAACCTTGTTCAAGAATCCATCCGACGTGCCGTCCAAGCCACAAAAGGGTGCGTCGAACGGTGGGGGAACGGCAAGCGCGTGAGCCAACCAGAGTTCACCTCGTGGAGTATGCTCTACGATAAGCGGAGCGCCACCCTCTACCGAAACAAGGTGTCGCTCTCGACCGTTAACGGACGTGTCGAGTGTGACTTTGAACTTCCGTCGGACAGTCCGTCACCCTACGAACAGTACGTACTGTCCGAGAAAAACGAGTTCCGAGCGAGTACACTCCAATACGACGCAGTGGACGATGAGTTCTACTTCCACATCACCACGCGAAAGTTCGACGGAAAAGGCGAAGACACAGAGGTTTCGGCAGATACCGCGCACCAAACAGTCCTTGGTATCGACCTCGGCGTCAACAGTCTCGCCGCCTCTTCGACCGGACGCTTCTGGCAGGGTGACGAATACGACCACTGGTGTCGCGAGTTTGAGAAACGGCGCGCGGAGATGCAACAGCGCGCAACACAAGCCGCGCACAAAGTGTTGCTTCGCCTCGGGAAGCGCGAAGAAGCGTGGCGGAAACAGTACATCCATACGGTCACCAACGAAATCGTCTCCGAAGCTGTCGAACACGACTGCGACGTTATCGTGTTCGAGGAGTTAACCGATATTCGTGAACGGCTACCGCAGGCGAAGTGGCACCACATATGGGCGTTCCGGCACCTATTCGAGTACGTCGAGTACAAGGCACCAGAACGCGGCGTCTCCGTACGTCTCAACACTGTTCTCGAATGAACTGTGGGCACACTCATGAGGATAACCGCCACGGCGAGCATTTCCACTGCCAGAAGTGTGGATACGAAGTCAACGCAGATTACAACGCGGCGAAGAATATCGGGATGCGGTACGCTTGGAAGCGACAACAAAGACTCCGTTCTTCGCCCAAGTCGGGGGACGGAGACGCACCAGTAGACGTGCGTATAAATGGTGGGATGGTGAACGGCAGGAGTCACCGGCCTATTGCTGGTGACTGATTACCGGGAATCCACATCAAAGCCAACCCGCAAGAACCGAGGCGCGTAGCGCCGAGGGAGTAGGGTAGGGTAGGGTAGGGCAGGGTAGTTTACGCGATATCCCGACTCGTGTCGATGGATACGTTCTCCGTGAGTTCGAGTTTGATGGTCTCGGGAAGCGCACGCCCGCCACGGAACTTCGGCACTGCGAACCTGTTTTCCACCCGGTCACCCGAAATCGTGGTGCGGAGTTGAAACACGACATCCACGACGTGTTCGGTGATATCTCGCTGGTCGGGGACGCTTCGTCCTTCGAGACAGTGCAAGATGGCGAGACCGAGCGTCCTGGTTATCTTGCCACACCCACATTTCCCGCCAGCGATAGCGAGCATAGCGGGAGTGGTCTCGTCATCTTATTTAAATGTCGGGGTAACCCGTGCCTTTCAAGATGGACGCCAACCCCATTCCGAACGATGCGGCACGACCACCTCATCGACACGAAACAACTCTCGCGCGCGGACATCGAGGACGTCCTCGACCGCGCCGCCGAGATAGACGCCGAACCGGGGGCGTTCGCCGACCGACACGAAGGGAAACTGCTCGGACTGATGTTCTACGAACCGAGTACCCGCACGAAGATGAGCTTCGAGACCGCCATCAAACGCCTCGGTGGAGACGTGGTAGACATGGGTTCCGTCGAATCCTCCAGCGTGAAGAAAGGCGAATCGCTCGCGGATTCGGCGCGGGTCATCGAGGGGTACGCCGACGCGCTCGTGTTACGCCACCCGAGTCAGGGGTCGGCGAGGTTGGTGAGCGAGTTCGTCGACGTCCCGCTGCTCAACGCCGGGGACGGCGCGGGCCACCACCCGACACAGACCTTGCTCGACCTTTACACGATTCGAGAGAACGCCGGACTGGACGACCTCTCCATCGGTATCATGGGCGACCTGAAGTACGGCCGGACGGTCCACTCGCTCGCGCACGCGCTGACGAACTTCGACACCCGCCAGCACTTCATCAGCCCCGAGAGTCTCAGACTCCCCCGCAGCGTGCGCTACGACCTCCACGAATCGGGGGCGAAGGTCCGCGAGCACACGAATATCGAAGACGTGCTCCCGAACTTGGACGTCCTTTACGTCACCAGAATCCAGCGCGAGCGCTTCCCCGACGAGAACGAGTATCGCGCGGTCGCCGGCGAGTACCAGATCGACCTCGACACGCTGGCCGGCGCGAAAGACGGCCTCACCATCATGCACCCGCTCCCGCGCGTGGACGAAATCGCTCCCGAGGTGGACGAGACGGCACACGCAACCTACTTCGAACAGGCACACAACGGCGTCCCGGTGCGCATGGCACTGCTCGATTCCATGCTAGAAAACGATGAGTGAACACGAACTCCGCGTCAGCAAGATTCGAAACGGCACCGTCATCGACCACATCCGCGCAGGACAGGCGCTCAACGTGCTCGCCATCCTCGGCATCGACGGGAGCGAGGGCGATGCGATAAGTGTCGGAATGAACGTCCCGAGCGACCGGATGGGTCGCAAAGACATCGTCAAGGTCGAGGGCCGAGAGTTGAACCAGAACGAGGTGGACGTGCTCTCACTCATCGCACCCGACGCGACGATAAACATCATCCGCGAGTACGAAGTGGCAGAAAAACATCGGTTGGAGCGCCCCGACCGCGTCGTCGGCGTCCTCTCCTGTCCGAACAGCAACTGCATCTCGACGGCGAACGAACCCGTCGAGTCGAAGTTCGAAGTGCTCTCGGACGGCGTCCGCTGTGAGTACTGTGAGACCATCATCCGCGACGACCTCGCAGCACACATCAGCGTGAAGTGAGAAACGTCGGCCTAACCCACCGAACGGATGCAAACGGTCGGGCCAGTTTATGCCGCTTCTCGGATTCGTGGGGGTATGGGAACCCAAATCGGCAAGCGGACTGCGGTCGTTCTCTCGGCTCTCCTCTTGCTCTCCGGTGTGACGCCGCTCCTCGGCCTCTCGGCAACCTCGACGGCGATTCCGTCGTCACAATCTGGTCAACAGCCGAAACTCGGGGAGGTGTCACAACTCGGGCAGTACAAGGTGTCAATCGACAACTCGACCATCCGCACGTGGGCACTACGAAACGTGACGGTGACGAACGCGAGCGTCGATACCGTGGTCGTCCGCAGACTTCGCGTCGACGGTGAAGTTCGACGCAACGTCAGCCTACAAAACGTCTCCATCACCGAACTCGAAATCGAAAACGGGACGCTGACGAACGTCACGGCGAACAGAATCGTCGTCAGAAACCGCTCCATCCTCGACCTGCCGGGTGGTGACATCATCGACCCCAACGTGGAAAACCGCGTCATCGAGCGCACCGTCCTCGCCAACGTGACCGTCGAAGGGGCGTCACTCGACAGGCTGACCATCGCAAACATGACGGTGCAAAACGCGTCCGTGCCCGAGCGTTCCGACAGGCCGGTCGTTCCACCTGCCGTGACCGACCCCGAGTCGGAGCCGAGACCGGCAGTGGTCATCCGGAACGGGTCCGTCGAGTCGGCAGTCGTTCGGAATGCGACCGCTAGCGGGTGGTCGGCGAGCAACGTCGACCGTGGAAACGCGACCGGATAGGCACACTCCTCCGTTTTTTCTGCCGTTATCGGCGCACGTGACCCTCTGTCCACCCGTCAGTGGTCGGAAAAACGAGTTCGGTTAGCGGTCGATTACTCTTCGGTTTCGTCGGTTTCGTCCGCGCCGACGTCCTCGCCTTCGGCTTCGAGCTCTTCGACGATTTCGTCTTCGTCGATGTCGACGTCTTCGAGGGCTTCCTCGATGTCGCCGCCGCCCATGCCGCCCATACCGCCCATCATGCCACCCATGCCGCTCCCGTCGATGGTCTCTTGCACGATGACGCGGTCCAGGTCGAGGCGGTCGATGACGTCCTGTGCTATCTGCTGTTTCTGGAACATCCACTGCTGGTTCATCGACAGCTGCGGCGTCGCCTCGATGTAGAGCGTCTCTTTCTCGACCGTCTCGGTCTCGGTTTCGCCGTCTTCGTTCTCGACTTCTTCTTCGGCTTCGTCCGTCTGAATCCACATGTCGAGGTCGGCGTCGATGTACATCGAGAACAGCCCTTTGGCCTTCTCTTCTTCGTCATCGACCTCGTCGACGATTTCGTACTCGTACTCCAGGTCCTCGCCGGCGAGCGGGTGGTTGAAGTCGACGCGCGCACGGCCGCCGATGATGGTTTCGACGTAGCCCTGCTGTCCATCGACGTTGACCTGTGCGCCGGGGTAGCGTTCGTCTTCGGAGATTTTGTCGGCGCTCACAGTGCGAACTTGCCCATTGTCGTACTCGCCGAACGCGAGTTCGACGGTGACCGAGCCTTCGTCGCCGGCCTCCTTGCCGTAGATGTCGTCTTCGACCTCGTCGAAGATGTGGCCCGCACCGAGCACGATGGTTCGCGGGCCGAACTCGCGGCCCTCCGTTTCGATTTCTTCTTCTTCCGCGACGTCGACGCTCGTCGTGTCCACGAGGTCGCCGTCTTCGACGGTGCGTGCGGTGTAATCGAGACTGATGAAGTCCCCTTCCTGCAGTCCCTCCTGCGTTTCTGTCTCTTCTTCCTCGGCAACTTCGGCCTCTTGTTCGTCACTCATACACGAAACGACACCCGTTCGCCCCTTAAGAATCACGTTTCGGCCGCGAGCCATGACACTGGCGAAGAGTGGGATTTACATCACCCGTCGGAGTAGTTCCGGCCGATGGACGCGCCAGAGTCGGTCGCGTTTCTCTCGGGGTCCCCGGAGCGACTGCGCCTGCTCGTGTGCCTCCGTGACCACCCCGGTTCGCCGCGCGACGTGGCGGACGCTATCGACATCTCACATCGAAGCGTCCAGCGTAACCTCTCGGAGTTTTCCGACCGTGGCTGGGTGCGAAAGCGAGACGGGCAGTACGCGCTCACCACCAGCGGCGAGCTCGCCACTCGCACGCACGAAAACTACGTCGAGACGATGGAGACGATTGCGGCGTACGACCCCTTCTTCCGCTTCCTTCCCGATGCGGACCACGCACCGGACCCGGCGTGGCTGGCCGACTCGACGCTCGTCACCGCCTCGCCCGACCAGCCACAGGCCCCGGTGAGCCACTACGTGAGTCGATTGCGCGTCCGTGAAACCCGGACGATTCGGATGCTGGCTCCCGTCTTGAGTCGACTCTACCACGACGCACACGCCGAACTCGTCCTCTCTGGCATTGAGACGGAACTCGTCATGCCGTCGGAGCGAATCGAAACGGCGCGGTCGCGTAACCCGCTCGAATTTCAGGTGGTCAGTCGAGCGGTCGACATCTACCGGCACGAGGGGCCGGTCGAACTCGGCGTGACGCTCGGCGACGACTGGGCGCTCGTGGGCGCGTACGACAACGACGGGCAACTCAGGGCACTCGTCGAGAGTGACGCCGCAGACTTCCTGGATTGGGCCGAAGCGGTGTACCGGCGATACCGCGACGATGCACGGCCGATTCGGTGAGAGTGGCGGCGATGTCGACCAGTACCGAAGGTGATAAACCATGCCGAATCATTCGCCGGGGTATGGACGTTGCGTTGGGCGGGACGTTTGACCCGGTTCACGACGGTCACCGGGCGTTGTTCGAGCGAGCGTTCGAACTCGGCGACGTAACCGTCGGGTTGACGAGCGACGACCTCGCACCGAAGACCCGGAACGTGGACAGATACATCCGCCCGTTCGAGGAGCGAAAACGCGACCTCGAAGCCGAACTCCGAACGTTCGCGGACGAGTACGACCGCGAGTTCGAGGTGCGCGAACTCTCGGAGCCGACCGGCATCGCAACCGAACCGAAGTTCGACGTCCTCATCGTCTCACCCGAGACGAGGACCGGAGGCGAGCGAATCAACGAGATTCGCGAAGAGCAAGGAGACGACCCGCTCGACATCGTGGTCGTCCCGCACGTGGACGCTGAGGACGGCGACATCATCTCCAGTACTCGAATCGTCGAGGGTGAGATCGACGAACACGGAAACCTCACGCCAGCGAACGATGGCCGTGCCGGACGCGACCACCACGACTGAGTGCCGTAACCGACCGCACTACCACGAGGGCGGTTGCAGTCCTGCTTCTTCGAGAATCGACTTCCAGCGCTGTTGAATCGTCAGGCGAGCGACGCCTACCGCATCAGCGACCGCTTTTTGTGACCGCTGGTCGCCCTCGATGAGCGACCCCGCGTAGAGACTGGCCGCCGCAACCGCCCGTTTCGATCGCTCTTCGAGGTCGTCGGCGCCGGAGATGGTCGTAAGAAAGAGGTCGGCCGCGCGCGAGCGAGCGCCGGTCTCGAGATCGAGACGGTCGGCAGCCTGTTGGAGCTCTGCGAGCCACGATTCGTTTTCGACTTGGTCACGTGCCCGATACACGTGGCGAGGTAGCGCGCCATCCCTCATAAACGCTCGTCCGACGAGAGCGACAGGTTCTTATCGCCAACTTCGGAAGGTGATACTGCGTGCGGGTAGCCAAGCTAGGCCAACGGCGCAGCGCTTAGGACGCTGTCCTGTAGAGGTCCGCCGGTTCGAATCCGGTCCCGCACATTCTTGCCACGAGCTACGCCGCGAGTGGCAAGACTGTGCCAAGCAGATTCGAAGTACGGAAGGCAGTCTCACGACCGAAGGGAGTGAGGAAGCGTCTTCAGGTGGTCCGAATCCGGTCCCGCACATTCTCCGCGAACTACGTTTGCAATCGAGGAGCGTGTCATAGAAAGCCTCCCAAGGGGGGCCGCAGGGTTTTGAAACTGTGTCCAGCAGTACCAACGCCCTGCAAGACGTCGCTTCGGTAGACGACTTTTTGAATGCGGCGGCGACCG
>NZ_JBPEHH010000123.1:0-9427 GCF_054177595.1 Haladaptatus ordinarius
TTCAACATATTCACGCCCTATCCAGCATCCAAGACAGTCTTCGTCTCATTTCGCGGTCTTTACCGTGTGAGGCGCAGCTTTTGCCGATGCAGTTATCGAGAGAGTGGACAACTAGCGAATGTACTCGTCGTCATCCATTCCTAGGAGGACCCAACATTGATCGTGCGTCCCCACGCAGAAGGGGATGCCGATGACCCACACGTGTGAAGACTGCGGCGAAACATTCGATACGTTAACGCGACTTCGGTTACACGACTGCCCAGGACCCATCGACATCGATTCCGAACAGGCAAGAAACGTGGTCATCCAGACGAAGGATGGACTCGAACGCGGAGCTGTCGTGTCGGCGCTGCCGAAACGACCGCTGTTGCCTGAGATGGTTGAACAATTGGAGCATGACGATGAGGTGCTGACCGTTCTCCCGTTGATGAGCGGTAGCCCCGACGATGAGACCACTGAACGCATCGCGCTCCAGACCATCGCAGGCGGGTACGTACTGGAATACTTCCCCGATGACGGGTGGCTTGTGGTGCGAGCGGTGAGCGGGACGGACAGGACCGACGACGAAACCTTCGAAGAACTCATGGAGCAAGTGCAGGATTGGAAGGGAACGGTAACGGATCTCACACTGGACTATGCGGCTGGCGACACAGACATTGAGGAACGACTTCGGCGAGAGGTGAACCGTGGCCTGTAGAGTCGGTATCATTCATCGAGCACATTCCCCAGGTATTCAAGCAAGATTCAAACACTACATCGATGAACTATCCCAGCGATCGCATCATGAACTACTGCACTACCGCGGTCTCCGACAGAGGCATCGGCTACCATAAAATGGCCGTGCCGTTCGGCTCAATCGGTACGGGGCGATAATCTCTGCGGCCGTCCAAGGTTCCCGGTCGACGCCGTATGTAGTCGAAATCGAACTGGCTGACGACGACCTGCGCGCCTCGTGTACATGTCCGTACGGGGGGAATGGCTACTGCAAACATGTCGTCGCTACGTGGCTCGCCCCTGCCGATCGCAATCCGGACGACGAGCAACCGGCCGTCGAGCGCCAACTGGAGTGCGCCGACTCGGAGGAGCAGTGCGAGTTCCTACGCGCGGAGTGTGCCGACAATCCAAACTTCCGATTTTGGAAAGAGAAGTCCCGACAGGACTACTGTAGTGCCAACTCCGAGAGCCTGTGTGTCTACCCGCCCGAAGAAATTCGAACCGCGACTACTCAGCAGCGTCATCCGAGCGCAGGTCCGCGGCTATCGACTCAAGCTCGGATTTTGTAGGTTGGGTGGGGATTTCGACTACGTGATCTCCCGTCCAGAATGAAAAACGTTGGTAGTACACATCGACGTTAATCCCACACTCAACATCGGTATTGACCCCCTCATATGTAGATTCACTCACATTCTCACCTGTCTTCAGTACGTCAAGGAGGTATTGTTCAATGTGATGGGTTCGCTCAATTGCCATGATGTGATCAGCTGCGACGTATTGGAGAACGTCGCTCGGTGTCCCATATTCTTCGCCGATGAAGTAGAATTCGCCCTCATATTCGTAGGAGTCGAGTCGAACGACAAGCGCGTACATGTCAGTCATAACACTCTATTGGTAGCGCAATGTCTTGAGTGTGAACTTCCGACAACGAGAGTCTGCGTAGATACATAGAAATTCCTTCATTGTTGATGAGATTCGATCTGCCGCACTCTTGGCTTCAAGACGGTAATCTCCGGATCGGTCTCTCGTACCATGTTCTTGTCTCGGGGACGGCACAACCGACGCAGTCAGTCACGGGGGATCCACAGTCCCTCTTTCAGCTCGAAGGCAGGTTCGTATCCCTCGTCCTCGAATTCATCAAAGACCGCTGTGAGGACCGGCTCTTCGACCAGATAGCCCTGGCGTTCGTACTGCTCCCGCGCGCGAGCCCACTGAACGACGACTGCCTGCCGCTGGGATCGTGCTCGTACACGCCGAGAGAGCCGATGATCACCTGTCGGGACAAAGACCAAGTCATCGAGACCAGCACACGACAGACAGTGGGCGCGCTCCTCACCATCAGAATCGCTGACCAACTGAATCCGGCGTCCTGAGCCTAACTCCTCGCCGCAGGCATCACACGAAGATGCTCTGCGAATCTCGAAGACAACAGGTTCGTCCGCGTCGTCAGGATGGGATGGCATACCGGAGAATAGTGATGCGTATCCATGAAAAATCGGGTGCTGAATGTGATGCAACGAACCTATGACCCACAACCCGTACGGACGATCGCTGAACGTGCCCGAACGAGCGAGAACACGGCACGCAAGCACCTGCGCCACCTCACAGAGGATGAATACGTGGTCGAAACCGCAGCCCCCGAGACGAGTGGGGCACTGTACAAGCGGTCAAACGAGTCGCTTGTCCTCGAACGGGCGAATCGCATTCTGTCCGAGGTCGATTCGTCTACGCTGGTCACTCGCGTCGCGGAGATGCAAGAGACGGTGCGGTCGTACCGCGAGGAGTATGACGCGGACTCGCCTGCGGATGCAGTGGTATCGGATGCCGAGACCGACCGTGCAACGCTTCAAGAATGGCAAACAACGCGTCGAAACTTGGGCTTCGCTAAAGTCGCGCTCGCCGTGAGTACTGCAGAACAAGACCTCCAGTCGACGCAGGTACCGTGATGTCGCCGTCAGATGACAGTCTCGACACCCGTAGATCGACACCGTTGTCGGCAAATATCCTTCGCACACCGATTACATAGCCGTCCGTGCTACGGTGGGCTCACATCAAAAACGATTGTGGAGGGAAATCCACACCTATGAAACTTGTGGACTAACTCACCAGGCGTATCGCTTGACCGCCGCCTGAAGACGGAGATATGTGCTAACTGTCTATATCACGCCCAGGAAGTGGTCTGATACGCCGTCTTCGAAGGCTCTGTGTGAACTGGTTTCGTACAGAGTCTTCAGGACGACTTCGACAACGCACGTCCATGTACGGCCTGGCTCAGGAACTGTCATACGCAGGCCCGATGGGGCCGAGTGGCCCCGCATAGAGGCCACCGCCACCACCTGCATCGTAGATCCTAATCTCGATGACATTTTCACCGCCGTAATTGACGGTCTCGGCGGGCACCGTGTACTCTCTTGGTTTTTGCCATGCAGTGCTGAAGCCGTCCGCAGGAAAACTCCCACTCTGACCGACTGCTTCGCCATTGAAGAACGTCCGGTCGACGTCATCGATCTTCCCGACCGGGAGTAGCAGGTCCGCTTCATAGTCCTCCCAGGACGCGGGAACAGTGATCGTTTTCCGGTACCACCCGAAGATGTTATCGTCCGTATAGCCCGAATGCTCCTCCCAGTTTGCGGGGAGTTCAACGTGGTCCCAATCGTTATCATCGTAGTCGGCGGCCGTCCAGGCCATGTCGTCGCCTTTGTGGAACAGCCAGCTCGAAGATAGCGGCATCGTCGGGAGCACCCGAATCGTCTGTGCCGGGAGTGCCTCGTCCAGCGACCACCCGATTCGTATCTCGTGATCGCCGGCAGAGAGCGAGGGCAGCGTGAACTGCACAGTACTCTCACTTTCACCGGGGGCAAGCCGAACAAACACTGTACTAATTTGCTCGCCATCGATGAAGACGCCGAGGGTCTCGCCGCCGATGATCGAGCCAGCGTTCGTCCCCGTGATCGTGACGGTTGTCGGCTGTCCGGCGACTCCGACCGACGGCGCTTCGAACGAGTAATACTCCTGTTTGGGCGGTTCGTACGCAGGGAGTTCACTCAGGTCTGTGTCGGTCACAGGCCGCAGTCGAATCGCCTGGCCGCCGCTGGCGGCCATCGACGTGAGGACGGTTGTTCTCGGCTCGACAAGTACCTCGTCGATTCTCACGTCCGTTGGGTTTGTGTCATAGCGGGTGTCGCTTCCGTCCGAGTAGATCTCGGCGACGTATTTCGGGCCTCGTGCTCTCTTACCGCTCTTTCCAGGGTTGAGAAAGTCGAGGGGGATATCGACGGCTCGACCATCCCCGTTGGTCATCGCACCGACGTACCACTCGTCGCCTTTCTGTCTGGCGGTAACGACGTACCGCCCAATTTCAGCATCGATGACGATCGTATCATCCCAACCGCCTGCAGGAACGGTCTCAAGGAATTCGAACTCGGGCTCCGCCTCGAAGTTCTCGTCCTCAGGAGTGTACCCCGTGTAGCTGTCCGGAATTGGCGATTCAGCGTCGGACTCGGTGACAGCGACCGTGTTGAGGTTGAACCCACCGACGTCACCGGTGAACGACTTCCCGGAGTCGTCGTAGTGTAGTTCAATGGCGATCGTGTTCTGGCCCTCGGTCAGGTCAACCTGCGTCGTGAACACCTGCCAGTCGTCCCAGTACTCCGTGAACGACGGCGTAATAGTCTCGGTCGCGTCGTTCACTCGGAGAGTCGCCTGCGTCTCGCCAGTGTCGATCACTCGGGGTGAATTCTCTTCGGGCGCACTGGCGTAACGCAGGTGCAGGTCGTACGTCCCTGCCGTCGGAACGTCTGTGAGCGTTCACGAAACCGACGAGCCGGATGGTACTCGGTTCGGATCGACTGGGACGTAATTCGTCCCGAACGCGTTGCGCCAGTTGTCGGCGGTGATGAACCCATCGATGTTTCCGGCCGCCGCCTGCAGGAGTTCACCGACTTCCAGTGTCGGATCAATATAGGCCTCGATGCGGTCGGCGACCATCTGCAACCCGGCGTTATAGTTCGGGTACATCGCGAGCTGTTTGGCCCGCGTCGTTTGAATCTGTCCGCCAGTATCATCGTTGAAGGTGATATCGAAGATCCCAGGCTGGTAGCTTGCCGGGCCGGCAAGCATTCGAGTGAACGGCAGCGTGACGTGGTGATTCGGGCCAACGTCAGAGCCGAGTGCACCGAAGCCGTCATACTCCTGCGCTTTCACTGTCTCGGTGGATGCCAGGTTCGGATATGTCCGCCGTTTTCCGGTGGGTTTGTCGGCTTCGTGGCGCTCCAGCAACTGGCGGTTTTTGGCCGCCTCCTGCGCGACAAGTTCGTGGTGGTTGACCGCGATCTGACAGTGGTGGTTGATGGTCGACGTGCCGCCATCTCCCGTGTGCCCCATGCCGGCATCGGCGACGTACCCATTCTTAATACTCCGGATATGGTTCTCCTCGTAGTACGGAAAGATATCGTCGTTCAGGATCTGATCCTCGTAGGTGACGAGGTTTCCAGCCGTCTCGTTGTGGGCGGTCATCTCGACACGTTGCGGAAGCGACTGTCCGTAGTCGGTCACGTCGGGCAGGTCGAAGTCCAGATGTGACGTCGACTCACGAAATCTCCTCGCGAAATCCTTGCTCTACCACCTTCGTCACCTCGACGCGGACGCCATCGGGCCGTGGTGGAGCGGCCGACCCTCACGGACACACCGCGTGTTCGGGTGTTAATTCCAGCCAACCTCACACGAGGGAGGCCGAGGGGAATTAAATTCGCCTGCGGCCATATGGTCCGTTGCTGGGCCTGCCGCAAAACGGCGAAACCACGGGGCTTGCCCCCGGGTATTTCACAAACGTAACCGACACAATTGTCAATGAGAAGACTTATACTGGGGCAAGAGAGTAGTACCTCTGATGAAAGCAGTCATTCTCGCAGCTGGTGAGGGCTCACGACTGCGGCCACTCACCAACCATCGACCGAAACCGATGCTTCCGGTCGGAAACAAGCCACTGCTCGAATCCGTTATCGAATCTGTCGCCACAGCTGGCGTTACTGAAATTATCCTCGTTGTCGGCTATCAGCGTGAACGAATTCAGAACTACTTTCGCGATGGCGACAAGTGGAACGTCGACATCACATACGCCGTTCAAAAAAAACAGCTTGGAACGGGGCATGCGCTCCTCCAAGCTGAAACCTATGTCGAGTCGGATTTCATCGCGTTGAACGGAGATCGTTATATCGAATCCCAGGTCGTTGAGGATCTGATCGACGAACGCCGTCAAACAGGGGCGTCGTGTCTTGCCGTAACGCGCGTCGAAATGCCCAATCGATTTGGAGTCGTTGAACTTGACGGCCAGACCGTGACAGATATCATCGAGAAGCCGATTCTTGGGACAACGTCGTCAAAGCAGATTAACGCCGGTGTGTATGCGTTCGGCCCAGAAATATTTGCGGCGATCCGTCAGACTGAGAGTCACGGTGAACAGGCACTGACGACGACGCTGAAGACCCAAACAGAGATTCACCCAATTCAAGCGGTTTCATGCACTGGCCTCTGGGGTGACGTCTCTTATCCGTGGGATATTCTCTGGCTCAACAACTACGTCCTGGATCAGCAACGCTCCACCCTCGAATCTGATGCTCCCCATTCGGTACACGTTGCATCGAACGCCGTCGTGCATGACGATGTCGTGCTGGATGAGAACGTAACGGTACAACCCGGTGCGGCTGTACTCCGTGGAACGTCCATCGGTGAGAACGTCACCGTCGGATCAAATGCTGTAATTGAGGATGCTGTAGTTTTCCCAGACGCAACGATCGGCCCAGGTGCCGTCGTCCGAGACTGTATTGTCGGGGCAAACGCCACCATCGGCGCGAACACTACCATCGAGGGTGGGAGCACAGACATCACACTTGGCAATGAAATCCATCGAGACGTAACATTCGGTGGCCTCGTCGGCGATAATGCTCGCCTTGGGGGCAATGTCACGGTACAACCGGGCACCATCATCGGCGAGGGTGTGACAGCGGACGGTGGAGCAATTGTCAGCGGACAGATCGAAGATGGCGCGTTCGTGCAGCGAGGGTAATTCATGTGTGGAATAACAGGCTATATCGGAGATGGGGATTGTTCGACGATCGTTGCACAGAGTTTGAAAAATCTCGAGTATCGAGGCTACGACTCCGCTGGGGTTGCGTTACTGAATGGGTCATTGGAGGTTCACAAACAGAGCGGCCAGATTGACGACCTCACGATACCCTCGATGCCGAATGCAACGTGTGGAATCGGCCATACGCGTTGGAGTACGCACGGCGCACCAACGGACGCGAATGCCCATCCACATACCGACTGCGCGGGAAATGTAGCAGTTGTTCATAACGGCATCATCGACAACTACGAGTCGTTTAAACAGGATCTCAGCGACGACCACGAGTTCACGAGCGAAACGGACACCGAGGTAATCGCCCATCTCATCGAAAACGAACTCGCAGCTGGCGTTGACCTCGGTGACGCCGTTGAAACAGTCGTTTCGATGCTCGAAGGTAGTTTTGCTATTGCCGTCACTGCAGTGGGCCACCATGGCATTATCGCTGCTCGTCAAGATAGCCCGCTCGTAATCGGCCACTCCGAGGACGAAACCTTCCTTGGGAGTGATATCACAGCCTTCGTCGAGTACACCCAGACAGTCACATTCCTCGAAGATGGTGATATTGCATACCTCACGGAAGACGATGTGACGATCGTTAATGGCGATAAGCTGGTCGATCGAAAACAGCAAACTATCGATATCGACGCTAATGCAGCCGAGAAGGGTGGCTATGAGCATTACATGCGAAAAGAGATTCACGAACAGCCACACGCAGTCCGGCAGGCACTCTCTGGCCGTATCGATGAACTCGCTGGGGCAGTCGATCTTGGCTTGTCGTTGTCCGAAGAGTATTGCAACTCCCTCGATGAGATCCAGATTATCGCCTGTGGGACATCATACTATGCTGGCCTGTACGCCGCTGAACTGTTAGAGCAGCATGCGGATGTACGCGTTTCAGTACACGTTGGGAGTGAGTACGAGTTCCGGGGGAACCGTGATCCGTGGCGAACACTCGTTGTTGCAGTCACCCAAAGTGGCGAGACTGCCGATACGTTGCGCGCACTCCGCAAGGCCGATGGCGCAGGTGCACGAACGCTTGCAGTAACGAATACAGTTGGGTCGACGATGGCCCGCGAAGCCGACGATACACTCTATATCCGATCTGGCCCAGAGATCGGTGTTGCCGCAACCAAGACGTTCGCCTCGCAGGTGGTGACACTCACATTGTTGACCGTCTATCTCGGACGGCAGCGTAACGCCCTCTCCTCAAACGAAGCATCGACTATCTTGAATGAGGTGTCTGGAGTTCCGGGTGCGATTCAACAGGTGCTAGATGCTGAACCGAAGGTACGTGAAACAGCAGAGGAGTTCGCCAACAGTGATGCGTTCTTCTTCATCGGTCGGCGCCTCGGCCACCCTGTTGCACTTGAGGGCGCACTGAAACTCAAGGAGATCTCCTACGACCACGCGGAGGGCTTCCCTGGAGGAGAACTCAAACACGGACCGCTCGCACTCGTCACTGAGCGTACTCCAGTGATCGCTATCTTGACCGAGGGAACGAGCGCTGACGAGACGTTGCACAATGTGAAAGAGGTCGAATCACGGGGGGCGCCCGCCATCGGAGTGACCTCAGACAAAGACCCGAACCCAGTGTTCGACGTTGCGTTTGAAGTACCGAAGGTTGGTTTGATGGAGCCAGTCGTCGCGAACGTCTATCTCCAGTTGTTCGCATATCACGTCGCGAACCAGAAGGACCGTTCCATCGACAAGCCACGGAATCTCGCGAAAAGTGTAACCGTCGAATAGTGGGAGAGAAAGTTTATTTGGTTCCCTGCGGGATCACTCTGCATCACATGCGAGCCGTGCTCGGCGTGGACGCTCCTCGACGGCAACCTCCTGCTCAACTTCGATCTGAAACACTTCGCAGCGACCGCACTCTCATCGACCAAACCACGACATTGAGTTCGCCGATGTAGGCAGACCGGGAAGGCCATCGGCAATCCAGAGCAGTACCGTAATCGCTGTGAGCAACAGTCCTGTTACGGAAACATCCGCTGAAAGCACTGCCTCGAAGTGGGCGATGAAACTCGGCTCCGTGTCCGAAGCGGCCGGTAGTACGGGCCAGAGCAGGAACGCGATATCGGCGTACTCTCCTGCCAAGATCGGACGGTAGATATCGCCGACGAGATGAGAAATGTAGCTCACGCCGAACGCCAACGCTCCTCCCCGGCCGGTTCGTCGGCAGTAAATCGCGACCACCGCGATAACGATCGTCGCGGTGAACGTTGAGTGGGCCAGCGACCGACCACTCGGGAGGATGGGCACCGTCCACGCGAGCGGCTTATCGACGATATCGGGAAGTTGTGTCGCGACGACGAGGACTCCAACCTCGTTTCCGCTCGGGGGGCGTCCACAGAGCCCGTGGACGACGAGCGAGTACGCGAGATAACCTAACGCCAAGTGCTCCCACGGCCACACGGATGATCGAGACGGGCCGTGCTTCCTTAGCTTGGTCGGCCGCTTCGATTGACGCTCATCTGTAGCGGTGAATACTTTTTCATGACTGGAGTTCGTAGCCTTCCCCAGCATGGTCAGCAGAGAGAGTGTCAACGAGGTCTTTCTACCTGACAAAGAGGACTGTTTAGAGTA
>NZ_JBPEHH010000124.1:0-9427 GCF_054177595.1 Haladaptatus ordinarius
CAGAGTACTCATAGCGACTCAAGGTTCAGTTCCAATAATGACCGCATTTTGACTCATTCCTTCTTCTCAGATCTCATTTGATTAGATTTTCTCTCTATCACTGACTTATGGGTAAGAGATAGGTCTTTAGGCGCGGGAGGATGTCACTCAGGCTGAATTCTCAAGGTCAGTAGTTTGGACGAATTATCGCGTTCAAACACTCAAAGCGACCGCGCTCGTCAACACAGAGACTCAGGCTGTCCTTGACGTTCATTGCATGACCGAGAAAACGCACGACACACGGCTCGGCTGGCAGGTCGCCTGCCGCAACGCAGGCGACCTGTCCAGCCTCGCCGCTGACAAAGGCTACGACTGGATGGAGTTACGCGAGAAACTCCGTGAAGAGGACGTGAGACCGCTGATTAAACATCGCATCTTCCGGCCCATCGACCACGCGCATAACGCGCGGGTCGATGGGCCTCGCTACCGCCAACGATCGATGTGTGAGACCGTCTTCTCGGCGATTAAGAGCACGCACGGCGTCGCCGTGCACGCTCGCACCTGGTACCGAGAATTTCGTGAACTCGTCGTGAAATGTGTCGTTCACAACATCAAGCGAGCCGTGATCCAGTGAAATCAAGCGCTGTATGGCGATTCACCAGAGCCGAAACCAGGCAAACGAGTGAGCCGCCCGGAGTTCACGTCGTGGAGCATGGTCTACGACAAGCGCAGTGCGACCTTCTACCGCGACCGTGTTTCCCTCTCGACCGTCAACGGACGTGTCGAGTGCGACTTTGACCTTCCGGCGAGTAGTCCGACGCCCTACGAACGATACGTTCTCCCGGAAGACTACGAGTTCCGGGCGAGCACGCTTCAATACGACAAAGCTACCGACGAGTTCTACTTCCACATCACAACCCGGAAGCACGACAGTGGATGGTGAAGACGACGAGTCTGAGGTTTCGGCAGATACCGTGCACCAAATAGTCCTCGGTATCGACCTCGGCGTCAACAGTCTCGCGGTAGCTTCGACGGGAACGTTTTGGCAGGGCGACGAGTACGACCACTGGTGCCGTGAGTGCGAGAAGCGGCGTGGTGAGGGACAACAGCGCGGGACGCAAGCCGCGTACAACGTGCTCCTTCGCCTCGGAAAACGCGAAGAAGCATGGCGCAAACAGTTCATCCCCACCGTCGCCAACGAAATCGTCTCGGAAGCCGTCGAACACAACCGCAACGTAATCGTGTTCGAAGACTTGACAGACATTCGAGAGCGGCTTCCGCAGGCGAAGTGGCACCACATCTGGGCGTTCCGACGGCTCTACGAGTACGTCAATTACAAGGGCCCGGAACGCGGTGTCGAAGCGAAACAGGTCGCACCGAACCACACGTCTCAACGCTGTTCTCGGACGGATTGTGGATTCACACACGAAGACAACCGCGACGGTGAACACTTCCATTGTTTGAAGTGCGGCTATGAAGTGAATGCGGACTACAACGCGGCGAAAAACATCGGGCTCCGGTCTGCTCGAAAGCGACACCACAGACTCCGTTCCTCGCCCAAGCCGGGGAGCGTAGACGCACCAGTAGACGCGCGTGTGAATGGTGGGATGGTGAACGCCAAGAGTCACCGGCCGATTGCTGGTGACTGATTGCCGGGAGTCCACATCAAAGCCCCACCCTCCGGGAGCGAGCGGGGGATCCCGTGAGCGAGCAGGGTGGGGTAGTTTACATGCGAGAGGGATAGGTCAGTCGTCTGCCGGTGCCGACTCGGTGTCGTCGCTCGTAGTGGCTTCGCCCTTTCGACGTTCGCCTGCCAACTCCTCGTAGGGATCGTACCCCTCGGCGCTCTCGTAGAGATGGCAGGCGATGGCTTGCTCTCCGTTGACGTCCGCCTTCTGTTCCAACGGCGGGACGACTTTGTCGCAGACGTCGCCGATGTGCTTTGGACAGCGGGCCTTGAACCGACAGCCAGTCGGAATGTCGATAACGTCACCTACTTCGCCCTGTAGCTCGACTCGCTCACGTCCCACGTCCGGGTCGGGAACGGGAACCGCATTAATGAGTGCCTGCGTGTAGGGATGTTGGGGATTCTCGATTACCTGGTCCGTCGGCCCCTTCTCGACGATTTTGCCCATGTACATAATGGCGAGGCGGTCGCACATATGCCGGAGCAACGAGAGGTCGTGACTGATGTAGACGACCGAAAGTCCGAACTCGTCGGTCATCCGTTCCAGCAGCGACAGTACTCCGGCTCGAAGACTAACGTCCAGCATCGACACCGGTTCGTCCGCGACGATGAAATCGGGATCAAGCACAAGTGCACGCGCGATGGCGACGCGTTGGCGCTGACCTCCGGACAGCTCGTGTGGGTACTGATCGAAGTACTGCTCGGCCGGAAGGAGTTCCGCGAACTCCAGTGCGCGCTGGACCCGCGCAGTCTCGTTGCGAATGTCGTGGATTCGAAGCGGTTCGGCCACGATGTCGTACACCGTCATCCGGGGATTCAGGCTCTCGAACGGGTCCTGAAATATCATCTGCGCGTTCTGCCGGAACTTTTGGAGTTCGGCGTCGCTGGCCTTCGAAAGCTCCTTGTCGTTGTAGACGATGTCGCCGTCGGTCGGTTCATGGAGCTTCACCAGCGACATTCCCGTTGTGGTCTTGCCGCAGCCGGACTCGCCTGCCAGCCCGAGAGTTTCGCCCGCGTGAAGATCGAAACTGACGCCGTCGACGGCGTGGACGTATTCCGGTTCTCCACCGGAGACAGACTGCATTAGACTTGCTATCCACCCCTGATCGACCTTGAAGTGTTTCTTGAGATTGTCGACTTCGAGGAGTACGTCGCTCATCTTAATCACCTCCGACGTCTTGGGCTGCAGCGGTCTGGTTCCACGTTCGTGCGTTGTCGGCGTACGGCCGCAGTTCCGCATCGATCTCGTCGGCATAATGGCAGTACGACCGCAGGCTGTTGATGTACTGTGCTTCAGGTTCCTCCTCGCGACACCGGTCGGTCGCCATCGGACATCGCTCGGCGAATCGGCAGCCCTGAGGCGGGTCCACCAGTTCGGGTGGATACCCCGCTATGGACAGTAGGTCCTGGTCACTCATCCGGATGTTCGGGAACGCCCGTTTCAGGCCGATCGTGTAGGGGTGATACGGTTGTTCGAATATCTCTTCGACCGGTCCCTCTTCCGCTACTTTCCCGGCATACATCACGAGGACACGATCGCATGTCTCAGCGACGACACTCACGTCGTGGGTGATGACCAGCATTGAGGAGTTGATCTCCTGTTGGATCGAGCTGATGCGTTTGAGGATCTGATCCTGCATGATGACATCAAGCGCTGTAGTCGGCTCATCGGCCAACATCAGCGACGGTTCGAGCACGAGCGCCATCGCGATCATGGCGCGCTGCCGCATCCCGCCGGAGAACTGATGGGGATAATCGTCGGCGCGATCTGGGTCCAGTCCTACGAGTTCGAACATCTCGGTCACCAGCTTGTCGGCCTCAACACGGCCCGTGCCTGGTCGATGAGTCTCGACTGCCTCGACTATCTGTTCACGGATGGTGTACACTGGGTCCAACGAATTCATCGCCGACTGAGCGATCATCGATATCTCCTCCCACTTGAGGCGACGGCGCTCGGGAACTGTCATTCCAGTTATATCATCGCCCTTGAAATCAATGCTGCCGTGGTTGACGTATCCGGCGTCGGGGAGGATGCCGATTATCGCCTTAGCGAGTGTGGTCTTACCACAACCCGACTCGCCGACGATCCCGAGGTTCTCGCCCTCTTCGAGTTCGAATGACACGCCGTCGACCGCCTGTGCGGGACCTTCTTCGGTTTCGTAGTAGACTTCGAGGTCTTTGACTTCGAGTAGACTCATTGTAACTTGGGGTTGGTAATTTCTTCGTAGCCGCGGCCGATGAGGAAGCCGCTGATCACGAGTAGCCCGATGCAGATGCCCGGCGGTACGAACCACCACCACGCACCGAACTGGAGTGCTGAGTACGCTCGCGATGCCTGGAGCATCGTACCCCACGAGACGGTGTTCGGATCGCCGAGGCCGATGAACGAGACACCCGCCTCGGCCAGGATGGCCCACGCGATGCCGAACGAACCGTACAGGAATGTTAGTGGCAGGACATTGGGTGCGAGATGCCGACTGATGATGTGCCAGTCGCCTGCACCGGCGACCTCTGCGGCCTTTACGAACGGCCGCTCGCGGAGTGAGAGTGCCTGCGACCGGATGACGCGAGCGGTCGAACGCCACTGAAGGATGATCAGCGCGAGGATGATGTTCCAGAGGCTCGGGCCTAGCACTGCGACGAGGACGATAACGGTCGGCAACAACGGCATTCCGTACAGAAAGTCGACCAGCCGCATCAGCGCGTCGTCGACTTTTCCGCCATAATAGCCTGCGACAAGGCCGACGAGTGTTCCAATGCCGGCGGTGAACACTGCTGCGATGAGCCCGACCATCAGCGCTGCACGCGTACCGTAGATGAGTTGGCTGAAGATGTCGAACCCTTCTGCGGTCGTCCCGAGGATGTAGGAGTTGTCGGCGCCGAGAAGCGATGGTTTCGCCCACTTCTCGATGAGTATCCCGGCGTCACCCTGATACTGGCGTTTAAGTGGTTGGTGGGTCGCGATGTACGGCGCAAAGATTCCAATGAGTACGAACGCTGCCACGGTTATCAGAGAGAGCTTGACCGAGAGTTCGCTGGTCAATTTTCCCCAGTGTTCGCGAAGCGTCTCACGCCAGAGACGGGCTGTCCGTTGCCACTTGTTGATCTCCTTATCGGACGTGCTGTCGTCGAGGTCAGTGAATATTGACCGACTGGTGTGTTCTTCTTGTGCCATTGTTCTAATCGTAAGTGACCCGTGGGTCGAGATACCCGTACGCTAAGTCGGCAATGAAGTTCAGGGTGATGATGGTTGTAGCGAGGACCATAAACGTTCCCTGCGCGACGGGGAAGTCCCGCCGGAGCACTGCTCGCACCATCTCCCGACCGAGACCTGGCCACGCGAACACCGTCTCTATGAGGACGCTCCCGCCGACGGCGTAGCCGAGGGCGATGGCCGCCGCCGTGACGATGGGCAGCAGCGCGTTCCGAGCGGCGTGTTTGAACATTATCGTCCGTTCTTTCAGTCCTTTCGCGCGGCAGACGTCGATGAAGTCCTCCGAGAGTACTTCGAGCATGCTGGACCGCATGATGAGCAGTGGGTATCCCATGAAGTAGAAGCCCAGCACCAGTGCCGGAGCGAGGAGGTGATGCAGGAAGTCTAGGGTGAACACCATCTGCCAGAATCCTGTGCTTTGGGTCCCGAGGCTAGTCATACCGCTCATCGGGATGATGCCAAGATTCGCACCGAAAATCCACAGGACGATAAGTCCGACGTAGAATGTGGGAACGCTCCGAGCGGTCAGTGCGACGATGACTGCATTTTTCTCGAACCGGGAGCCACGGTACCAGCCCGATAATACACCGAGCGTGATACCGATAACGTACGCCGAGATGAACGCCGTCAGCATGAGTACGAGCGTGTTTGGCAGGTAGGTCGCAATGACGTCCGTGACTGGTCGGTTCGAGTGAAACGATTGGCCGAAATCCAGCATCAGCAAGTTCTCGAGGAACTTGATATACTGTATGTGCAGCGGTTGATCGAGGCCGTAGCTTGCAATGATTTTTTGACGCGCTTCCTGGGTCATTTGTGAGGAAACCACGTACGACGTTGGATCCCCTGGCATGAGCCGAAATAGGCCGAATAGCACTGTTCCGACTGCCCAGAGTGTCACGACAAGTTGGAGTGTGCGTCTGATAACGAAACTCGTTTTTCCCATATTATTGTGTGTATTTGTTTACGGTTTATTTACGTGAAATTCCGCACCGAAGTTGGCTCGTCCGGCTCAGTTGCCGCTCGGCGCTTGAAGCATGTCGTTGCTATCCCACGTGTAACCGGCCTCCTTGAGTCGTTTTCGGGCAGCCTTTTTGCTCTCTTTATACTTGGTAACATCATCGGTGTGGAGTTCACCGAACGCTGACGAGATGACGTTGCTGCCGGGGTCCGGGAAGCCGAACAGAATCTGTTTGACGATGGGCGTCCGAGGGATGGTCTCGACGAGCGCCTTCCGCAACTGCACGTCGTCGAGACCCTTTTTACGCTCGTTCGGCGTGAACATCCAAAACGTCGGCGCGGTCTGGAACGTCGTGCCGATGTTCTTGTGATTCTGGTTCTGGTCGAGACTACGGTCGATACGGCCGAACGGCTCGTAGTTGAGGTCGCCTTTCTTAAGGTTCTGCCATACTGTCGACGCTTCGGGGATAACGCGCCAGAACCGTTTCTTGAAGGAGACAGGAGCGAAGTGTTTGTTGAACTTCTTCATTCCGAACTCGCTGCCTTTTTCCCAGTAGTCGAACATCATTGGACCGCTACCGACCGGTTTCTGGATGTTTGCCTTACTCGGGTTTTTCCTGTCGGCCCATTTATGTTCGGGGATGATGGGGATGAGGTTCGCGACCGCGAGGTTGAACGGCCCCAGCGGTTTGGACATATTGATTCGAACTGTTGACTCGTCAACAGCTTTGGCATCCTTAAGATACTCTACCTGCGTCGAATACAGCGGTACCTCGTTCTCGATGATGTAGTTGTACGTGAACGCGACGTCCTTGGCGGTGAGGTCCTCGCCGTCGTGCCACGAGTGGTCGGTGCGGATGGTGTATTCCATCGTGGTGTCATTGACTCGGTTCCAGTCCGTAGCGAGGCTGACATTGGGGTCTGGTTCGGCTTTGTTGTTGAGCTGAACTAGGAAGTCGTACATCATATTGAACTGGTAGACGTGCTTGCTCTCGTCGTTGTGACCGAGCACGTTCATCGTCGAAAGCGTCTCGGGCCAGTAGCCCTTGAGGGTGTCCTCGCCGCCCTTCATCTCCAGGTTTATCATCGTCCAGTAGGAGTTGAATCCGTTCGCGAGGTCCGCTTGCCAGTTGCCCACCTGATTTTTGTTGTAGATAGCCGCCTGTGGCATTTGCGTGATTGGCATCGTCGGCACTTCGTCCATCAGTGTCTTCTGTATCTGGTGGGCCAAGTCGATTCGCTTGTCGGATTTCGGTTCGGCCAGGTAGTTCTTCATTTTCTTGTCGAGGTCAGAGTTCTTGTAGCCGGAGTAGTTACCCTGCCCCGGGCCGGTGTTTTTAGAGTTGAATAGGTTGTTCAGCTCAGTCACCGGTTCTGAGACGAAGAACGTGTGCCATGTTGCGAAACTGTAGTTGTACTCTTCGGATACGCGGCTGTACAAAGTACCCCATTCGAGCACGTCGACGTTCATGTCTAGTCCAAGATCGCTGAACTGTTTCGCGATGAGATTTATCGCGTCATGTCTTGGTGGGTTGTAGCTTTGGGAGTTGTTGACGTAGGTGTAGGTCGAGAGGCCTTTACCTGCGCTCGCATTGTTATTCCCATTCCCGGAGCCGTCGGACGCATTCCCGTCGTTATCTTTATTGTTACCAGAACAACCTGCTAAGGTCGTCATACCTGCAACACCGCCTGCAGTCACTGCTTTTAGAAAATTTCTCCGTTCCACCTGGTTGTGATCCTCTGCCATGGTCATTAGTATCCATACTCACACTATAAATATCTTTCTGACCGTTCTGATTTTTGGGCAACAGAGGGGGTAGTATGCGCTCAGAGCAGCAGTATCCATTATATTTATATCAAATTCGTCGGTTTTTATCGTAGATCGTAATCGGCATCCGCAGAAAATCAGAAGACTATTGTGAAACGACACCACACCACACTCCGATGACGAAACTACCGGATGAAGTCGTGGGTAGCGCTTACCGAAGTACAGTTGGGTGGGAACTTCTAGCCGAGCTAGAAGATTTGAACGACCGAATGCCAGGGCACGAGGGCGAACGATTCGGTGCGGAACGCGTAGCCGAGACGTTCAAAACGGTCGGACTGGAGAATGTATCGTTGAACCCATTCCCCATCCCTGTGTGGTGGCGGGGCGATGCAAGCCTCACCGTTACGCACGGTGACCAAGAATCAACGTTCGATCGGTCGCACGAACTCGTTGAGTTGCCAGGAACGCCATCGGGCGAGGTAACAGGTGAACTCGTAGACATGGGATACGGTCTCCCCGAGGATTTTGAGAACGTGGACCTCACGGGCAACATCGTAATGGCGTCCAGTCTCACACCCGACGACTACGGACGGTGGGTCCACCGATCGGAGAAGTACCACTACGCCGCCGAATCCGGTGCTGCGGCGTTCATCTTCTACAACCACATCGAGGGTGCGCTTCCACCGACCGGAAACATCGGAATCGTGAACGGACCGGGGACGATTCCGGCTATCGGTGCGAGTAAAGAAATCGGCACGCGACTACAACGCTACTGCGACGACGACTCCGTCATAGCCGACCTCTCGGTCGAGTCGGAAGTCGGCCGCGGCACCTCACACAACGTCGAAGGAACCATCGGCCCTGACACAGACGAGGAAGTGTTGTTCACGGCGCACGTTGACGGACACGATGTAGGGACGGCCGCGAACGACAACGGGTTCGGAACCGCCATGGTCGTCGAAGTTGGAAAGATGCTCGCGCAGATCGCAAATGAGTTAGAGACGAAAGTTCGTCTCATTGTCTTCGGAGCCGAAGAAACTGGTCTGTACGGGTCGTACTACTGGAGTCACACTCACGACTTGGACGACGTGAAATGCATCGTCAACGTCGACGGCGCGGGCTACTCACGGAACCTCGAAATTCACAGCCACGGCTTCGAGACGATAGCCGACGCATTCGGCGACGTCAGCGAGGAATACAAGATTCCTGTCCACACCGAGGAAGGGATTCGCCCAAATAGCGACCACTGGCCGTTCGTTCAACGTGGCGTCGCTGGAGTCCAAGGTCGGTCCTCCTCGAGTGGAAGCGGGCGCGGATGGGGCCACACTCACGGCGACACCCTCGACAAACTCGACGTGCGCGACCTGCGGGACATGTCGATTCTCTGCGCGGCGGGCGTCGCGCGACTTGCCCGGTGCGACGTCGAAATCAGTCACGTCGACGATGAGAAGATACGGCAGGCCTGTCTGAACGAGGGTTTCGACGTGGGGATGAAGGCGACAGATTCGTGGCCGTGGGGAGAACCGAAAGATTGGCCCTGGGCAGACGAACTGTAAACTTCATTCTCAATCCATTCAGCACGTTCTCGAAGAACTCGCTGAAACGTTCACCGGCTGGTTCAGCAAACGTCGGAACGGCGACGACCGTGCCCGACCGCCCGGCTACCGCAAACGCGGTGACACCGACCCTCGTTCAACTGCGTCGGAGCGTGTCATAGAATCCATCTCATAGCTTTTCGCAGCCCGGGTCGTTTCCTCGCTCGTAGTTGGTGATTGCAACCACGAGTCGGAGACAGAGCGCAACGAACACTTCTGTTCGTGCG
>NZ_JBPEHH010000125.1:0-9416 GCF_054177595.1 Haladaptatus ordinarius
CAGAAGTTGAAGGTCACGAAACTCGTCGATACAGCGTCGCAGGCCGTCCTTGACGTACACTGTTCGACGAACCGGAAGGGAAGTGACGCAGACCTTGCCGAGCAGATCGCCCGCCGAAACGCGGGCGATCTGCGGTCTGTCGCCGCCGACAAGGGATACGACAAACAATCGCTCCGCGAATCCCTTCGTGACCTCGGGATTCGCCCGCTCATCAAACATCGCATCTTCGCTCCCTACGACCACGCACACAACGCCAGAATCGACGAACAGCGCTACAATCAGCGCTCGATGACCGAGACCGTGAACTCGGCTGTCAAGCGCTCGCTCGGCTTCGCCGTGCGAGCGCGATCCTGGTTTCGTGAGTTCCGAGAAATCGTGCTGATGTGTGTGGTCTATAACATCAAGCGAGCCGTGAAACAATGAATTCCATTGCTGTATGGCGATTCAACACAGCCGTCGCTTCCCAGACGCTTCCGTTCGACGTGACGCCGGGGGTGGACACGCCCGTCGGGGTGTGGACGGTCACCGCGGGGACCGTCGAGAGCGGTTCGTCCGCCCGCACCGTCACGCGTCCGGTCGTCGCATCCACTCGTTCGAGCGTCGCACCGAGTTCCGGGGGAGTCCTGTCGAGGACGATGGTCGCGTTCGCCGTCGTCCGGTTCTCGTTTCCGACGACGTCGGTCGCTCGCGCGATGAGCGTGTAGTTTCCGTCGTCCGGAAGCGTAGAGAGGTTCATCACGCTCGTCCAGTTCTTACCGTCGGACGAAGTCGCCGTGCTGCTCCTGTGCGAGCATCGAAATGTCGTACGTTCCCGACGGCGACTGTCGATAGTACGTGACGTTTCCCTGAGCGAGATTTTCCGGATTCAGTTCGAAGGTCGCCGGGCCGGTGACGCCGTCGATTCGATTCGTTACGTGGAGACGACCGGGACGTCGAAGTAGTCGTCACCACTGACGTCGTTTGCGGGTATCAAGAGATGTTCGACCGACACCGATAGCTGGTCGTCGACACTGACGCGGGAACGGTGCCGTGATTCCGCCGCGGTAGTCGTCCAACCACGTTCGTTTCGTGAAATCCAGTTCGACGTTACGAGTCAGCAGTCGACCGTGGTCGATTTCGGCTGCGGTCGTGTCGAGGCCGAATTCGACCGTGTTCGACTCGTCCAACACGAACGTCCTGTCGTGCGAGACGGTGAACGTCTCACTGACGACGACCGGTTGACCATCGTCCTCGTTGATACCGCTCAAGACCGCGTGATAATCGCCGGTGCCGTAGACGTAGTAAGTCGCCGTTCCATTCGAAACGCACTGAACTGGGTCGACGACTTCCCATCCGTCCTCGCTGAGCAGTCGAACGAGGTCGTTTTCGGTGTTGGTTCGACCGATACCGTCTTTCCGAATGGTCACTTCGTAGGCTTTCACGAATCCGAAAATCGAGGTGTACTTCCCGTCGTCGAACGAGAGACGACCTGAATACGTCCCACCTCCGTTGTCCGCATCGACCGTCAGTTCGAAAGCCTCCGTTTCTCCCGGTGCGACGGTGACAGTGCTCCGATTGAGGGAGACGATGCCGCTCGTGGAGTCACTCATCCGCGTCGCAGTCGCGGTGACGTTCACCGTCTCGGTCGCGTTCCCGAGGTTCGTGACCGTGACGACCTGGAGACGTTCTGTCCACCGACGATTCCGAAATCGGTGGTTCCGGGTGCGATTTCGACGTCGCTCCCGATCGCTTCACCCGCATCGATTCGACCCGCACCTTGCGTGTACACGTCGTACGATCCGAGTGGGTCGGCCGTCGAACTCAGGACGTTTTTCACGCGAGTCGAAGACCAATTGGGGTGGAATTCGAGCATCAGTGCGGCCGTCCCGCTCACGACGGGCGTCGCCATGCTCGTTCCGCTCATGCCGACGTAACCGTCAGAGGACGCATCCGCACTCCGAATCCCGACACCCGGGGCGACCAAGTCGGGTTTCACGTACCGACCGACCGGCGTCGGGCCACGAGACGAGAATTGCGCGATGTTCCCGTATTTGTCGCTCGCACCGACGGTTATCGCGTGTTCGTGGATACCGGGTGTTTCGACGGTGGAATAGGGGTTCGAATAGTCGTTCCCCGAGTTCCCCGCGGCGACGACGACGGTAACGTCGTTCGACTCGGCGTACGCCATCGCATCCGCCAAAATATCGTTAGAACGGGAAGCGTACGCCGACCCGCCGAGACTCATGCTGATCACGTCCGCCCCGTTATCCACCGAGTACTCCATCGCGTCGATGATGTCCGAGTACGAACAACCGTTGTCACAGACGCGGGCGTCGATGAGGCTGGCATTCGGTGCCATTCCGACGTACTGCCCGTCACTCGCCGTGCCGTCTCCGGCGATGATACCGGCGACGTGTGTCCCGTGATCGTTGGTGTCGTCGGTGATATTTTGCCCAGTGAAATCTCTCTCGTCGACGACAGACCCCTGAAGGTCGGGGTGAGACTGGTTGATGCCCGTATCGAGCACCGCCACCGTGACGTTCTTTCCGCTCACGTCGTACTGTCGACGAGCACCGGTCGCGTTTACGACGTCGCCCGTCTCGTCGAGTGCGGGTCGAACCTTCGTGTCGAGGACGACCGACTCGACTGCGCGAAGAAGACCCACAGAATCAGGTAAGAGGGGGTCGACGGTTCAGCTATGACCGTCATCGCACTACTCTCTGTCGCACCGGTCGTCGAAGACAGCATGGCGAGCGAAGTCGCCAAAGCAGTCGAAGCGCTGGACGAATTCGACGTCTCGTACGAAACGAATCCGATGGGAACCGTCATCGAAGCCGACTCGGTAGACGAACTGTTCGCCGCCGCGCAGGCGGCCCACGAAGCGGTCGACGGCGACCGCGTGAGCACGTTCCTCAAAATCGACGACAAGCGCACGCGCGACCAGCGTGCCAGCGAGAAGGTCACGGCAGTCGAGGACGCACTGGGCAGGGAAGCGAGACGCGACCGCTAACCCGGAACTGTTTACCGGACGACGACCAATCCCGAAGCATGGAGAGTCTCAATCGGATGGCCCTCGAACTCGTCGACGAGGCCATCGACTTCGCGGACGAACTGAACGTCGCCGCGTACGAACTGGACAACGAGGCGACCGTCCTCGATTTCGGAATCGAAGCCGACGGGGGGATGGAGGCCGGACTCCTCCTCGCAGAACTCCAGACCGCCGGACTGGCGACCGTACAGACCCAAATGGACGACGTCGCCGGGGCACCCCTCCCGGCCGTCGAACTCTCGACCGACCATCCCGCACTGGCGCTCCTCTGTTCGCAGAAAGCGGGATGGGAGTTGACCGTCGACGACTTCGAGGGCCTCGGGAGCGGTCCGGCACGCGCGCTGGTCGCCGAGGAGAGCGAGTTCCAGCGCGTCGGCTACACGGACGCCTTCGAGTTCGCCGTGCTCGCCGTCGAGTCCGACACGCTGCCGAACGAAGCGGTCGCCGAACACGTCGCCGACCTCGCGGGCGTGGAACCGAACGCCGTCTTCCTGCCGACGTTCGCCACGGGTAGCCTCACCGGAAGCGTCAGCGTCGCCTCTCGCGCCGCCGAACTCGCCGTCTTTCGGCTGACCGAACTCGGCTACGATCCACTCGATATCCTCTCCGCGACGGGGACGGCCCCGGCCGCTCCGGTCAGCTACGACGAAGCGACCGCTATCGGTCGGACGAACGACGCGCTCGCCTACGGCGGACGCGTCCACCTGACCGTCCGCGAGGAGTTCGACCGGTTCGACGAACTCCCGTCGACCGTGAGCGACGAGTACGGCACGCCGTTCGAGACTTTCTTCAACGACGCAGGGTGGGACTTCGAGGAGATTCCGGAGAGCGTCTTCGCCCCGGCACAGGTGACCGTGGACGTGGTTGACGGTCCGACGCACGTCCTCGGCGAGACGAACGACAACCTGCTCGCGGCCAGTTTCGACCTGTGAAGTTCAAACCCGTTCCCGAAGCGCCCGACGACATCGCGTTCGTCGCCGACGCCCAGTGCGCCGTCCCGCTGGTGCCCGGAACGGAAGACGACTGCTGTGCGCGATTGATGCGACGACTCGACTTTTCGAGTCGCGACGTGGCCCGGACGTGGCTCACGTTCCTGCGGGCGCTTGAACTGGCCGAGGAGACCCAGTCGGGGTTCGTCCGTCTCCGCACCGACCCCGAGCGAGACGAACTCGCAGAGGCGTTCCAGACGCGGGTGTACGGCGCGACGACGGTGCTCGACCTGCTCTCCGAACACGAACGGCTCTCCGAGGAACAGGTGTTCGACCACTTCCGCGAGGAGATTCCGACGTGGGAGCGTCACAAGGACCCGAGCAGGGTGGAGGAAGTGTGGCGAGAGCGCGTCGGAAACCTCCTCGAGTGGGCGGTGCTGCTCGGACTCGCAGAGCACACAGACGAAGGGTTTCGGCGGGTCTGAGTCGGTCGGCGAGCCTGCGTCGGTCGGCGAAGACGTCTCGTGTCGTGGAGTCGAATCGGAACCACGAATCCGTGACCATCGATTCGGACTGGTTCCAGTTTGATATATAAACGTACGTACAGCACCTCGTTTTTGTCGCCACGACACGTACGGTCACTCGATGACCGTCGACACAGTTCTCTTCGACCTGGACGATACGTTGCTGGAGTACAAACAGGACTCACACGAGGTTCTCTCGGCGTCGTTCGAAACCGTCGGCGTCGAGCAGTTCTTCGACATTCCGGATTATCACGCCCGTTACGACGAGTTTCTCGAAAGAGGGGTGAGCGTGGACGAACAGCGAGCCAACTGCTTCGCGGCGATAGCGAGCGAACAGGGATACGACGCGGAGACCGGCCGGGCTATCGCGGACGAGTACGCCGAGATTCGTGACCACTCTCGGGTGCGCTACCTCCCAGGAGCACCTGAGACCCTCGAAACCCTCGCGCGCAACCACGTACTCGGTATCGTCACGAACGGGGCACCGAAGATGCAACGGACGAAGATGGCGGCGCTGGGAATCGACGACCACTTCGAATCGGTGGTGTTCGCGGGCTACGACACCCCTGCGAAACCGAATCCGGAACCGTTCGAACACGCGCTCTCGGAGCTCGATTCGGAACCGAAGCGGGCGATTCACGTCGGCAACTCCCTCGTGTCGGACGTTTCCGGCGCGAAAGCCGCCGGAATCGAGGCGGTGTGGGTACCTGCCGACCCCAGCGTGACACCAGACCCGACGCCGGACTTCGCGTTCGAGACGCTCCATCCGCTCGGCGACCGTCCGTGGGAGCGGGCGTAGGTTTATATATCGAGACGGAACCACTCCGGTTCGATGCGCGAAATCGTCACGCAGGTCGTCTCCCTACTCGCGGGTTTGCAGATAATCGTAGCTGACGCCAACGAGCATGACCAACCCTGCCAGACCCAAGAGCAAGGAAAACCGATCACCGCCTCCGAAGAGATAATCGGTCGCCGACCAGACCCCCACGCCACCGAAAAACGCGACTCGCCACCGCCATGTTCGTGTCACGTCACGGAATACACCTACGAAGAGAACGACCGCAATATACAGGAGAACGATCACCTGCAACAAGCCAGTTACACCGGATTCGGCAACCATACCGACCACGGAGAGGACTACGACCACCAAGAGAAGCGACGCGAACAGTTTCGCAACTGTCGTCACGTCGAACCGTGCTCTCGGCATACACCGCTATCGAGGTGCGAGAACGATAAGTCTACTCGACCGACGTCACGTCGGTTACGGTTCCGACGCCCTTGCTCTGGCCCTCGCGGAAGACGAATCGCTGGCCCTCCTCCACAAGGTAGGGTCGGAACTTGAACCGAACGTTCGTCGTCCCCTTGTCGCCGGGTAGGAGGTGTCCGCCGTCGGGTTCGAAGACCGCGGTTTCGCTGACCGTTTCGACGTGGACGACGGGTTCGTAGCCGGTTCCGATGCGCGTCGGGTGGTTCAACACCATCACTTCGGCTTCGAACTCGCGGACTGGCGTGGGGTCTGCGTCCGCCGGAAGCAAGACCATCCCGCGCTCGATGTTGGCCTCTCGCACGCCCTTGAGCGCGATGCCGACGATTCGACCCGCCTTCGCTTCGTCCACGCGGTGGTAGTGCATCTCGATGGAACGAACCTCCACTTCCCGAAATTCACCGTCCGGCATCGGGCCGATGAGGAGTTCGTCGCCGGCCTCGACCAACCCGGAGTTGATGGTCCCGCTCGCCACCGCGCCGACGCCGGTCACACTGTAGGTTCGGTCGATGTACATCCGGAACTCGCCGCTGTCGGCGGTCGTCTTCGGCAGTCGCTCGAACATGGCGTCGAGTGCGTCGAGTCCGTCCATCGTGACCGCGCTGGTCATCAGCACGGGAACCACGTCCTCGCTCACCTCCTCGATGGCGACGTCGACGCCGTGGCGTTCGACACGGAGGGGCGTCTTGCCGACCTCACGGAGCAGTCGTTCGACCTCGCGTTCGACTTCCTTCGCTTGCTCCTCGTCTACGATGTCGGTCTTGGTGATGGCGACGATGGTCGGAAGTTCGGTCGCCAGCAGGATCCCGAGATGTTCGCGCGTCGTCTTCGTCGGGCCGTCGTCCGCGGCGACGGTAAGCAAGCCGTAGTCGAGTTTCTGGCCGACGAGACCGCGAATCGTGGTCCGAAGCCACGGTTCGTGACCGACGGTGTCGACGAACGAGACGAGACGGTCGCTCTCCTCGACGACGCGCGCTCGGTCTGACTTTCGGTGGGGGTTGTCCATGTGGACGGCCTCGCCGTCCTCGTCGAACCCGTAGACTGCGTAGGAGAGGTCCGCACTGAGACCGCGCTGAACCTCGTGTGGTTGGACGTCGAGATAGCCGCGCGTACTCCCTTCACCGTCGTCCGGTTGCCCGGTGACGAGACTACCGACGAGCGTGCTCTTGCCGTGGTCTACGTGACCCGCCGTCCCGACGACGATGTGTTCGCTGTCGGTATCGAGAACGGCCCCCTCGCGGATAGTGGCGATACCGACGAGTCCGCCACTGCCGTTTCGGGTGGTCGCTCGCGTGTGCGCTTCGGTGTCGTCGATACCCCACGTCTGAACGTCTTCGATGTGTGCGCCAGCCTCCTCTGCGAGGAGAGAGAGCACGTCCATCGTTTCGGAGAACACGTCGGGGTCGACGCCTGCCAGTCCGCCGTCGTCGGTGACGCCGACGACGTACGTCGCCTCGCCGTCACCCGAGAGCACGCGATGACGCAACTGTGCGGCGAGACTCTCCATTCGCCCTTCGGCGAGGTGGATTTCCCTCGTGAGTCGTTCCTTGAACTCCACGCTGCCGCCCTCCTGCTCTCCACGGTCGAGAGCGCGCTGCAAGGCGGCGCGGTCAGCGCTCATGAGAACGGGTTGGGGCCGACCGGTCAAAAGATTTGCCCGTGTTACAGTTCCAATCCCTCCAGATTGCTATGTAGAGAACGGGAGAGCGTGAACTACCCAGCGGCCATTCTGCGGGAGAACACGCGACGGCGGGCTACAGGGCAGGTGACAGTTCGGTATCGCGGACGAAGCGAACACGAAGACCACTTCCGTTTGCTCGCTCGCTCACCTCGATAGTCGCCTCTGTCGCGTCGTTGTCGATGGAAAAGACCGTCCAGACGGTCACCGACTCTCCCGCTTCGAGCACGGTCGGGGTGAAACCGCTGGCGTTGACGAGCGGCTGATGGCCAGAGAGCGTTCCGTTCGACCGAAGTGCGAACTGCTGTGGTTTCAATCCGACCGGATCACTCCCAGCGTTCGTGACGTTCATGCTGACGAGGAGGAACGGTTCGCCCTCTCTCGGACGATAGACGCCCTCGTCACCCGATTTCGGGTCGAGTTCGTCCACCCATTTCGCGTTCCACTGGACGTCGAGCGCAGCGGTCGCGTTGTCCGGTGTCGTGGACGCCGCCGTGACGTTCCATCCCGCCTCCTCGACGGTGCCGCCGGTTCCGAGAATCGTCGGCACGACGACGGCCAGAACGATAGCGAGGACGGCCACGACGACGCCAGCGGCCGCCTTCGGTGGAACGGCCGCCGGAATCGGGAGGAAGAACCCGTTGTCTTCGTCCGTGGACTCGTCGGCCGCCTGGTCGTTCTCGTTGTCCCCACCCTCGTCTGCAAACTGGTGGACGAGGTCGTGGAGTTCTCGCGCCTCGATGATGGTTTTGAGTTTCTCGCCATCGACCAGTTGGACACCGAATTGCGAAGCTATCTTCTCTGCGTCGTCGGTAAACGTCCCCTGCGTGACGACCGCACCTTCTTCGACTTCGTACTGCTTGCAGACCGTGACGAACTGCTGGAGTGCCTTTCCACTCACACCGTCACCGGTCGCTGCCCGCGCCCAGATGAGACCCTCCGAACCCGCGCGGTGCAGTACGACGAACGACTTTCCGGATTTCGTCGTTACCTGCGTCTGCCACCCCTGTTTTTCCCACAGGGCTGCGACGAATTCGGCGAACGCGGACTGTTCTATCTTTTGGGTCATGTGCATGGAGAGCGTTTGTTCGTACTGGTATCTTCAGTAATATTATATAAATTATTTTATAGTACAGTCAGGTTCGCCGGATGGCGAGCACCGCGGCCCCGCCAGTGCGACGAGTGCGACCAGACCGTCGAAGTCCGGAAGACCGCCTTCGGACACCGTCTGGGGGGTGGTGGGTCGTTCGGTTGGAACCACCGTGGCGGTCGGCGTCTTCGCCGTCGTAGACGTGGTGTTCGTCGTGGTCGTCGTGGTCGAATTGGTGGTCGTGATGGTCGTCGTGGTCGTTATCGTCGTGGGCATCCTCGTGGGTGTGCCTGCGACGACCCCTCTGACGGTTATCTGCTGGTCACGGAGTTCGAACTCGAACTCCGTCCCGGGTTCGATACCGCTGAAGTCGAACGCCGTTTCGAACGTTCGATTGTCCGAAACCGTCGCGGTCTTCGGCCAGAAGAACGGGTCGTCGCCCTTGTCGAACGCAGTGACGTTTATCATCGTCCCTGCCGCGAGTGTCGTGTCCCCGCCGATAGCCGTCGTATTCTCCACGACGATGAGGTCGCCCGTGTAGTCGAGTTCGACCCGTCGTTCGACCACGGTGAAACTCGTCGTTGCCGTCTCGGATTTCGAAACCAGAGGATTGTCTTCGCCGAGTTCGAACGTGACTTCGTACTCGTCGCCGACCTCGATACCGTGGTTCGCGGTATCGACCATCAGGTAGAGCACGTCGTCTTCTTCGTCCAGCAGGATACGTTCCGACCGGTCACCGTAGAACTCGTTCGGAACCGCATTCGCTCGTAGTTCGACTCGAAAAAGTCGCTAGTTGTCCACTCTCTCGATAACGGCGGCAGCAAAAGCTCGGTCTCACACCGGAAGGACACCGAAAGCGAGACGAAGAACCCTACGAACGCTGCGGAGAGTCGAGAAGGTATC
>NZ_JBPEHH010000126.1:0-9317 GCF_054177595.1 Haladaptatus ordinarius
AGATACTCGGCAGTGTGATCGACGTCGCCGTCGATCCCGACGGGGACGTCGTGGTTGACAGCGGCGTCAACGCCCTCTTTGCTCTTGATTTGCTTAATCGCCCGGTAATCCGGCTCGTACTTCGGAACTGGCATTGTGTACAGCAGGTCACGACTGTCTATCTCAGCGTGGACTCGCCTGGTGTAGAACCCACGATCCAGCAGGACTTCGTCGAGATCAACGTACTGCTGGGCTCTCGAAAGCAGACGAGCGACCACGTCTGCTTTCGAGTCAGCTGGTGCGTCGGCTGGTTCCCACTCTGAGTGCTCTTTGACTGATTCGATACCCAGGATGATCGGCACGTCGTTCCCGACGATCGTGATCGTCGCGAACGTGTAGCCGTGTTTCAACTCACCGTCGTCGACGTAGCCGCTCACCATCGGCGGATACGCCGACTTCGGGATCTCTGCATCCTTATCGATCCACGGCCAGACATGGTATGGAACGCGCGTGACATCGACGGCCGCCACGACGTGGCGGTCGTCGAATGGATTTTCGTAACGGATCGTCTGGAGAATATTCTCGGTTGCAGTATCGAACGCGTCCATGAGATACTCGCGGAACACCTCGGTGAACGCCACGATATCCTCGATCTGTTGGTCTTGGAGTGAATCAGGGACTTCTTGATCAGCCGGCATCGCGAACTGCTTGATCACTCGCAGGAACGTCGAGTCGTCACAAATGTCGTTTTCGTCGAGAAACCAGCCGGCTTCTCCCTCCGAATGAGCACTTCCTTTCGTAAGGCAGGCCGAGGAGAACAGATCAAGGATCTGTTCGTCCTCGTAAACCGTGTTCTCGGCCCTGTGGGAGTCGAACTCGCCGAAGGCGTGCCGCCTGGCGAGTTCGACGAGCTTGCTACCGTGTTCTCGGACGTGCTCGCGTGTTGCCGTCGGTTCGTCGCCGTCTTCGTCGATATCGTCTTCGTCCGGGATGATCGGAACGCGTGCTTCCATAATGACACCGTGGTCAACGGCTTCTTGCGCGATACCCGTCGCTGCAGCGGTGAGCGTCAGTTCAGTCTGTTCGCTGAACTGATCCCACGCGTATGAAATGGACTGTTGGGACGGTGTCGTCTCCAAGTCCAGTTTCTTCAGTAGTGATGGACGGTTTTTGAGGCGATCTGCGACCTCGCTCTGGGCGAGGTCGTAGATCTGCTGGTAGAGAAAGACCCGAGCCATCGGCTCAGTGCCGTTTGCGACCTTGTGCTGCTGGCGGTCATCAGCCAGTCCGTTGGTTGGAATCGAGACGTCTCCAAGAACACGCCAGAGGTGATCCGCTGACTCGCAAACTTTCCCAGCATGATGGACGATCGCCCCCGCCAGCGCGGGGGCGTCGTCATCAGTAGGTACGATTTCGACTGCCATTGGTGGGACTGGAGAGGACGAGCCTATTAGGATATCTCATGGGATTAGGCGGCAGTTCCAGAACGATTATTCACGTCCTGAATGTTGATACGGTATGGTCGAAGAGGAAAGTCTTGTCGAGTCACTTCCGGATCGTCCGCTCAAAAGCAGTGAACGAGACACACTCGAACGGCATGACCGTCTCCAGATGATCATGCAAGATGAGATGAAATTCGACTCAGATCATGGTGAGATAATGGATACTGCGATGTTCATTGGTTATGACTGGGTCACAGCCGTGACCTACGAAGCAGGTCACGGCTGGAGGGTGATCTACAAGAGTGAGATGGAAGACAACATCCTCGCAGATGGCTATCTTCGAAGCGAGGATCTCCACGATGAACATCCGATTCAGCAGGGAATGGATGCGATGAACGAAGTTGAATCTGGAGACGAAGAGTAACACTTCTTCACAAACAGTTTCTCTCGACAGTCTCACTGGGAACAATTCTGAGCAGTGTATCAGCTGTCTGGTGGTTTGTAGCTATCGAGATCCCGAAAACGTGACCTCCCTCCTCCTCGCCTTTTGTATAGCGACATCCGATTTATGAGTCCGTAACTGGACAGACCCTCCAATCAAAAATTATAGATTAATAAACATATGTTGGAGTGATGGTACCAGAATATGGTCGGTTCGACTACTTCGAAATCGCAGAATCCATTCAGTCCCGGAGAATCGTCCCTGTCACCGATGCGTATCGTTCAATCCGGTTTACAGCAGGGCGTAGACGTTCGCTTCGTACACCTCTCTCACCCGGTCACCCCAGTTGTGGGTGTAGGTGTCGATGATGTCGCTCGCCACGTCGCCCCGGAGGTACTTTACGATTCCACGGTCGCCGGTGCGGTCGCGGAGATGGGTCGTGAAAAAGTGCCTGAAATAGTGGGGCGTAACGTTCTCTTCTGCGCCCCCGCCGGTCCGATACCACCCTGCCCCGCGGGCGTGGCGTTCGACGACGTTCCGAACCATCTTCGGCGTCAATCGTTCGCCCCATTCGCTGCTCGTGCTGACGAACAGCGGCTCTGCACTCGAAATCGCGTCCGGCCGAATCGCCAACCACCGGACGAGCACCCGACGAAGCTCGTCGTCCACGGGAACGACGGTCTCGCGCTTTCGCTTGTTCGACGCAGTTCGCTCCTCGCCGTTGACGACCTGCCCGCGCGTCGGGTCTGCGGCGACGAATATCGAATCGGGTCGTCCGTCGAGTTGCGGGCGGTCTCCTAGCGTGTACTCGGTTCGAACCCCGTCGTCTGCGAGGTTTACGTCCCGAAGGTCGAGGTTACAGAGTTCGCCAACACGCATCCCCGTCTTCAGGAGCGTGCAGACCACCGCACGCTCTAGGGGGTGGGTCACGCCCGCGACGAACTCCCGCATGTCCGCCACCGAAATTTCACGGCGAGTCGGGTCTTTGTCGACGGATTCGTGCATCTCCTCCACGACCAGCGCCATCGGATTCGATTCGAACGCCCCGACTTGCGTCATGTACGCGTAGAACCGGTGGAGATACGACGCGTAGGTGGCGATGGTGCTCTCGGCGTGGTCGCCCCGAAGGGTGTGTATCCACGCCATGCAGTCGCGCTGAGTCGCCGCTTCGGGCGCGACACTTCGGCCCGATGGGTTGCGTTCGGGGTCGGAGAGAAATGCCTCGAAACGTCGGAGAACGCGCTCGTATGCCCCTCTCGTTCGCTCGCTCTTCCCGTGATAGAGCAGGTCCTGGAGGAAGTACCCGACCGGGTCGTCTGGGTCGGGGTTGGCGGGACTACTCGTCGCCATCGGTCCCTCCGACGAGCGTGTATCCACCGTGTCGCCCGCTGTACTGGACTCGATTTCTCGACTGGAGTTCGTCGAGCAATCCGTCGAGTCGGTCTTCGAAGTCGCCCACGAGCCGTTCGACCAGTTGCTCCCACGACAGGTAGCCCTCGGAATCGAGAAGGTCGAGCAACCGTGTTTCGAGCTCGTCACTCCCGGGATTCGACCCCTCGGAAACAGGTTGCACGCGATCGAGCTCGAATCCCTGTCTTCCGGCCTGCACCATGGCCCTGACGAACTCGCTCTGGCTCATATCGAGGTCGTCGGCGTGTGCCTGCCACTCGTCTTTTTGGTACTCCGGAATGTACGTCTTCACGACAGTTCGTTCCGTCCCGTCGTCGGCCATGGTTCCACGTCTCACTCCCGGTATATCAATGTGTACTACAGAGCGTGATAAGCGAACTTATCTTCGCTACTGGCCCTCTCATTGCTCCCCAGTATCCCCCATATCCTCACCTGTAGGACTACGAAACTCCGTTGTGTGGTACCATAGGGAGAGATATAGAATCGGGCTCGATTTTCCACATCTCGGTCTCGAACGACGAGTCAGTTGAGAGTCCTTCCAGTTGGTGACGAGTTTCTCGTGTTCTCTCACTCGATTGATGCGACGCAATCTCGAATTCTCATCCGAATCACTCGCCATCCCGGTCGACCGAGCACTGACGGAACTCCAGGCGGTCGGAACGACGAGAAGAGACTACAGCCGCAGTCCGTCGGGCCATCGCACCGTTGGCCGTGACGAACGCGGTACACCGTCGTTATCGGATGCTGACTGTGAGACGACCGACCGGACACACCGACACAGATTTTTCGAATCGCTCTCGAACGCCGCTACGACGGGGACTCTGGGTGCAGTACCCGATTTGCGACGAGAGTGCACCTCGACGAGATCTCGACGTTGTTGCGTCGGTCAACGGTCGAGACACTCTTGGGGTGACGTTCTCACGAACGTGTGTCGAATGATGATATTCGCCAGAGGGGGGTTTCTCCGTCGTTTCCCGACCGAATAAATTGTATGTCGCTATATTATTCGGTCCCGGTAGGCGGCCGAAATGGCATCCGGAGAACTCCACCTGGTGTCGGAGTGCGGTACGAACTGTGTGGGAAGTGTCGTGACGCTCGAAGGAATAGTCGTCGACCGAGAGAGACCAGCGCTTACTCGGTCGTCTCGGGCACGTAACCGTGCAAGAACGGCAGTTTCGTGTCGGTCATACTCTCGACGAAGTCGACGACGACCCTGTCTTCCGGTTGGAGACATCCCAGCGTAGAGACGACGACGAGGGTGGCGATAGCGGCGGCGACGAGCGCCAACGGGAGCGTGAACGCGGAGAGCGAGACCAGACGAGCGAGAACCACCGTCGGCGGGAACAGCAGTAGTGGTACGCGCGTCATCGTCCGGACCGTCCACCGCGAGAAGGGCGAGATGCCGAACTTCGACCACAGCACGACGAACATGAAGACGTTGAGGGTGACGTTCGCCGTCGCGGACGCCACCGCAGCACCGACGAACCCGTAGGCCGGTATCAACACCAGGTTCAACGCGAGATTGAGGCAGAAAGCGACCGCGTTGCCGGCGAGTATCAGTTTCGTGTGGCCGAGCGCCGACAACGTCTCACGATTTCGTCCTCCGGCGGCGTTCGTGAAGAAGCCGACAGAGAGGATGCTCAGTGCGACTGCACCCTCCGTGTAGCGGTCGCCGAAGAACACAGACAGGACGTCGGCGGGGAACGTCACGAACAGGAGGAACGCCGGGAACGTGACGATGAACACCCACTTCGTGGTCAGTTGGTAGATGGTGGATATCTCGTCTCGTTCCCCGTTCGCGTCGAGGCGCGACGCCAGCGGGAGATAGAGAAAACCGAACGACGCGAGCGCGATGAGGAGGCTGTTCGCGAGTGGGTACGCCGCCGCGTACAGTCCGACCTCGTGTGAGGTGGTGAAGTACCCGAGCATCACGGTGTCGGTCCGCGTGAGGAGGTCGGCGAGGACGGACGAGACGACGAGTGGCGCGGAGAACACCGCCATCTCGCGCACGTGCAGTCGGAACTCACCGACGAGCGGAAACAATCGGTTCAACAGATAGTGGGCGACGAGAAACGCCACCCCCGCACTGACGAGGTAGGCGTATCCCGCCGCCACCGCCCCGAAACCCATCCACAGCAGTACGCCGAGCAGGAGGAGTCTGCCGAAGGGATACAGCAAGTCTGCGACGTAGGTTTTGTAAATCGTGTTCTCGAAGCCCCGAATCCCGCCGACACCGACTCGAAACCCCACGACCAACGGCACGGCGAGCGCGAACACCGGGACGAGGTTGTCGGAATCTGGCCGGTCGAACAGGTTTGCGGTGAGAAACTCCGCGTTGAGATACAGCAGACTCGTCAACACGACGCCCATTGCACCGGCAACGAGGATGCCAGTCACCCACGCGCCGCGGACGTCTCGCTCGTCGTCGAATCGAGAGATGTATCGCGGGATTCCTTGACTGAACCCGACGAGCGCGAGGGTGACGCCGAGCGACATCGTCGTGAGCGCGATGTTGAACTCGCCGTAGGCCGCAGTCGAGAGCCATCGACCGAGAACGATTCGTTCGGCCAACTTCGCGACTGACGCGACTGCTGCACCGACGAACACGAGACTCGCACTCGACAGGAGGCTTCTAAGCTCTCGTTCCGTACCCATGAGTTAGAGGTAGCCGAGGTCCTCCAGTCTCGTTTCAACCTGGCTCTCTCCAGCGGTTTCGCTGCCGATTCCGTACTCGACGTCGGTGTACTCTCGTTCGGTCACCGGAACCGTCACCATCCCGTCCGGGACGGTTCCGGTCATCCGTTCGGGGACGGGGATACCTGCCGTCGCCATGGCGATGGGTGCCACGTCGGTCAGCGAGAGACCGTCACAGTCGCTCGTCTCGTCGAACGCCGGCCCCGCGCCGATGAATACGCCGTTCGGTTTGTGATTGTACTCGTCGACGGGGAGAAACTGCGTCCCGACGAGACTCGGGAGGACAAGATGGTTCATCTCGGTCGGCATGAACACCACGTCGGGGCCGCTCTTCGGGTCGTTCCCGTCGGCCACTTCCTCGGCCCGTCCCACGAACTCGAACGCTTGCTCTCCGTCCGGCGTTCGTAGCGCCGACAGGAGTTCGACGAGTTCTGTCCGAACTGCCTCGTACTCCGACCGGGGAACGACGCCGTCGGGGTCGCGCCCGGCGAGGTTGATTCGAACGCCCAACTCGCCCAGTGCGCGACAGTACGCTTTCGACCGTCGCCAATCGACGGTTCGTTCTGCGGCGTCTACCGCGTCTGCCGGGAGTGCTTGCTTGAGTACCGAACCCAGACCGACGCGCTGGGCCGACGCGTACACTTTCCCCGGTGTGAGACCGACCGTTTCCAGACCGGTCACGCCCCACGACAACGCCGTCTGGGTAGCGGTTCTTTCCGACCCTGTATCGGACTGTTCGTCGGGATTGACGAGCGACCCTTTCACCACGGAGAGGCCGGTTCCGTGGTCGTCGCCCGCCGTAGCAGACTCGACGAAGCCGTGTTCACGGAGCACTTCGTTGACGAAGATCTTGTACCCGTCCGTTCGCCCCATCCCATGGTCAGAGCAGACGACGACGTTGGCGTCGCCCACCGTCTCCATCACGGTTCCGACGAGACGGTCCGCCGCTCGGTAGATTCGACGGAAGGCGTCCGGGTCGTCGAAGTTGTGGAAGACAGCGTCGGTCTTCTGTACCTGTACGATAGCGATACGCCAGTCCCAATGTTCGAGGAGATAACGGGCGGCACGTTCGCGCAGCCCGACGAGCTCGACGTACCCGTCGAGTTTCTCCGATTTGTCGCTCGATAGCTCGCCCTTCGAGTAGATGGTGTACTCTTCGTCGAGTGCGTCGGATAGTTCGTTTCTGATGTTCGAAGGATATCCCTCGGCGTCTTCACTCGCCAGGTAACCCGGAACGAGCGCTCCCGTGAGTGGTTCCGCTGGATGGGTGACGGGCAGGTTGAGAACGATAGACGGCTCGTCGATGGCGGTGAGATAGTTCCACAGTGCCGGTGCGGTAACGTCGTTGCGCGTGAGGACCTCCGCCTCGTCCGGATACGTGTCGGTGTAATCGAAGAACGAGAAGGCGTTGTGGTGGGTCGGGTCGGTTCCGGTGTACATCGATGGCCACGCGCTCCCGGTCCACGGCGGATGAGTCGAGCGAAGCGGGGCGGCAACGCCTTTAGCGCGGAGTCGCCCGAAGTTCGGTAACTCCTCTTCGAACGCGTCGAGGAAGTCGAAATCGAGCGCGTCGAATCCGAGGACGACTGTTCTCGCTTCCTCAGATTCCATCGTCCACGCTCCACGCAGGTCGGACGTCGATTCGTCCAGTGGCGACGGTCGGCCACTCCGTCTTCATGGCGGTCGTTTTCGAGAGACAGAACACTTTCGGGGTGTCGACAGTGGCCCGTCCGGGTCGATTACCAGTCACACCGTCTTTCATGCCACTCTAGACCCCCTTCCGACGAACTTTGTTATACTCCGGAAGAGAGCGCGACAGGTTTTCCTTACCGGTCTGCTCGCCGCGTCGAACGAACCATCGCCCGCGACATCGATAGAGACGCACGTCACGTCCGGTTACGGGGACGGTAAGGAGTGCGTACTGCACCGTTCGTCGCCCGAAATCGGGTGAGCGACGGTGGCTCGTTCGTGTTCCGGGAGGAGGGACGCCACCGGGCTGTAACGACGGATTTCCACGATCACAGTGCCCGAGTACAGGTTACTTATAAATTGGTAGCTATACATTGAAGACGAACCGACGCACTTTTAGGCTACCAATCTCACATTGAACTTGCATGGCACGCGAACTCGAGAACGAAAAGAACGACAACGGAACGTTACTCAACCGACGCTCGTACCTGAAGCTGGCCGGTTCCGCGATTGCCGCGACGGGTGCAGCGAGCGTAAGCGGTTTGGCGGGCGCAGAAGAATACGAGACGATAACCGTCGCCGCTGGCGAACACAAGGCCATCGAGGTCGGTGACGGTCAGACGTACGAGAACAAACTCATCGACGTGACCGCCGAAGGGGCGGGCGTGGCGTTCACGACCAGTGGAAACGGCTGGACGATCCGCAACGTCGGTATCAAAGGTGAACACAGCGGCGAGAGTTTCATCATGATGCCAGGCGTCGAATCACCGGACGGAGAAGGCCTCATCGAGAACGTCTACATGGGCGACGGCATCAAAGAACGAGAGAGCGGCGGTGGCGTCTGGGTGAACGCTAACATGCCTCATCAGGGTGTCATCACCGTCCGACGCACGCACATCGCCAACACGGTAAACAACGGACTGTACGCCTCCGGGCCGGGAAGTCAGGGTGCAACCGGTATCACGAACGTCGAGGATTCGTACTTCCACTCGAACAATATCTCCAACATCCGGATGAACGCGAAGGGCGACCGGACTCCCTACGTCAAAAACTGCGTCGTGAAAGTGGACGATAGCACGCCGCCCTGTGGCGAGAACTGTTCCAGCCCCGGTGCGGTCAACGACCGCGGCGTCTGGTCGTGGTACGGTACGACTGAAGTCATCGACTCCGACATCCAGGGTGGATTCGTCGGTACCCACGGTGGTGACGTCGAGGCGAGAGGAACGAACACCGGCGAGAACGTGAATCTCGAACCGCCGAAGGGCGTTCCGATGTCGGCCGAGGAAGCGGCGAAAGGTGGCAGGTAATCTCCCGTTTCGAAGTTCTGTTTTCGTACCGAGCGACCGAACGGTCAGGCTTATCGCGGTAACGAACCGTTGACCGGCCCGACCGAGCGAACGTCACCGCTCGCAGTGGCCGGCCAAACTCACTCTTCGCATCAAGATTATTGTTAGCAAGTAGCACGAGACGATGTGCGCGGCGTTTACTATCGCACATATACACTGTATGTCGCTATATCAATTCGACTCGCATCCCGAAGAACACAAGTTCGGGATCTCAAATTCTACAAACCACTAGAGTACTGATATCTTGAGAGAACAGCGGTAGCAACCGCTGTGACCGACATTGTTCACCGATGGTTCTGAATCAGTCGTTTCGAC
>NZ_JBPEHH010000127.1:0-9270 GCF_054177595.1 Haladaptatus ordinarius
CGAAGTAGTATTCGAGCCCGGGTAATTGCTTGAGCACTCCGTTTGCCGTGAGAGACGAACGATTCGAGCTCGGTGCGTTCCTCGTCTGAAAGATCAACCGTATACTCCTTGTTTACCATCTCCTCTCTAACAGATTGTCTCTTAACAATCTATGGTTGACGAAGCACTAGACTCTGTGAATCCAGCCACGAGCCTTTGTCGGATAATGTGAAATCCTGATGCCCAACACTTGGGATCCAATCCTGAAGGGGTGCGAACAGATCACACTTCCATGTGCTCCTTGACGAACCAGTGGATGATGTGACCCTCAGCTCGATGGAGAACGTCGCTACACGTTGCGTTCGCGATGCCGAGCGCCTCAGCCACATCACCCAACGTCGATTCTCGCGGAGCGCGGTAGTAACCGGCTTCGACCGCGGCCATCAGTACTTCTTGCTGACGGTCAGTCAGCAACCGATCCGCCTGGCTTGCATCGATTTCGCGAACGTACTCGATCGAAAAGCCGATCCCCAGTTCATCAAGGTGGTCACGGAGACTCGAGAGACGACTTGTTGACGTTGTCACCTCCCACGTGGCCTTCCCATCCTGGATGTCGAAGGGCATCTTGAGTGGCACACCGGCCCGCCAGACCGGGAGGAGCGGGAGCGGATTTACCGTCTGTATCTGGAGGAGCGCTTCGTCTTCGTATTTCCAGAGCAACTCGAAGTCGTCGATATCGTCGCGGGCCTGAATGTCGGTGATGAGAGGCAGTGGGTCTGTCGCGACAAGTCGGACGAGCCCGATCCCAGTTCCCTCGCCAGGGATACTCGTGACGACTTGGAACACAATCTCCGGATGAGCGGTTGAGAGGTCCCCGATCCAAGTCTGGTCCGGAATGTCGATCCTGAGTTTCGCGTGCGGCATCGTCAGTAGGTCTCCCTAACAAGTCGCTTAAAATAGCGCTAGTTGCGAATATATTAGGTGCCATCTGGAGAGTTCGCACTGACGACTAACCTGTGGAGGGGTATATAACCACGTAATGTCGGTACTCCTCTCGGACACGACGATAGCCGAACCGAATGCACAATCTCATTTCCTCCATATTCACGTAGCCGGGAGGCTGTCTCACGCCAAGTATAGCATTGCAAATGTTGTGTCTCGTGTTCCGTCCACGGCCGAAACCCAGGAGGTGAGTCCGCAGTAATGCTCGATCCAAGCGAATGGATCACGGATAATACTCGGCTCGTTATTGCGGTCATGATTGTCGTGTCCGCGGTCGTTGCTGCCGGTATTCCGATGGTCGAACGTTCGACCTCACTCGACCAGTTCCAGACCGACGCTGACGAGGCCGACGCCCTCGACTACGTCGACGAGAACTTCTCCAGCGGGACGACAGAGACGACGTCTGTACAGGTTATCGTCAAAGACGACGACGTCCTCGACAAGGAGACGCTCGTTTCGATGCTCGAATACGAGCGAACGCTCCGGACCAACGAAACAGTCAACGACACACTGGTCGAGAACAACTCCGTTCGAAGCGTCGCGAATCTGGTCGCGACCGCGGCGATTCGTGACGAACGGGCCGGCGAACTGCAATCCCGCGAGCGCGAGCTCGCCAGGACGGAGGCGGCACTCGCGGATGCCCTCGATTCGCTCGCTCGTGACCCGAACGCTAGTGTCCGACCTGCGTTCGAGGCCGTCGACGTGAACACGTCCGTAAACCTCACTGAGGAAGATTACGAGCTGTTTGCGGACGCCGTCGAGAACCGACGCGGAACGACAGACGGAAACACGACCAACGAAAACGCGACGGCCGCGGCCCAAAACGAGACGAGATCCAGAACCGGGAATATCACGGAACAGATACTCGCTGAGGAGTACACGAGGCTCTCCCAGGACAGGAGGGACCTCGCCACCCTCGACCCTACTCTCGGAGACCAGATCGAAGAACTCCGGTCGATGAACGATTCGGAAGTTGAAACGCTCGCCGCGGACGTACTCGCTGAAAATTCAAGCCAGTCGTCACGGGCACTCGCCTTCATGCCCGACTACTACCAACCGGGATCAACTGCAACCAACGCGACGCTGCTCGTGGTGACCCAGAAGACACCGGGCGGATCGTTCGCACCGGGCGACGCGCCCGATGAGATCGAGGACGCACAGGCCGCCATGACGGATCTTGCGTCGGACGACGATTCGATGTCCGTCCTAATCTACGGGGACGGGATTGTATCCACGGAAATCACGAACTCGATGGTCGATAGCGTCCTGCTGGTCGGTCCACTGGCCGTCGCGTTCGTCCTGCTCGTGTTGGTGGTCGTCTACAGAGATCCGCTTGACGTCCTGCTCGGCCTCCTTGGGATCGCGCTCGTACTCATATGGACGTTCGGCGCGATGGGGTGGTTCGACATCGCGTTCAGCCAGCCGTTCATCGTCGTGCTCGTCCTTCTCATCGGACTCTCCATCGATTACGGACTCCACGTCGTGATGCGCTATCGCGAGGCTCGGGAGTCCAGCGAGACACCTCCGAGTCGCGCTATGGCCGCCGCGCTCGGCAGCGTCGGTGTCGCGCTCGTCTATGTCACTGCAACGACCGTCATCGGGTTCCTCTCGAACCTCACGAGTCCACTCACGGTCTTCCGTGAACTCGGCGTCGTTAGCGCGATCGGGATTGTCGCTACACTCCTCGTCTTCGGTCTCTTCGTCTCGGCCCTGAAAATCGAACTCGATGGAGTCTTCGAAGGTCGGGGAATCGATCGGGTGAAACCAGCTGTCGGAACCGGAGGTGGCCCGGTCAATCGCCTCCTCGATACAGGTGCGACACTGGCTGTGAAGGCTCCATACATCGTCATTGCAGTTGCACTCCTTGTCAGCGCCGCAGGTGCCTACGGGGCGACGGGCATCGACGCCAGCTTCGAGCAGTCCGACTTCCTTGCAGAGGACCCCGCTGACTGGCTGAAAGAACTGCCCGACCCGGTCGCGCCAGGAACGTACACGGCAGAGACGGCCATCGACACGCTAGACCGAGACTTCGTCAGACAGGACACTACGGCCACAATACTCGTCAGGGGCGACGTGACCGACCCCGCGACGCTCGACCGTCTCGACGCGGCACGTGCGAACGCCAGCGATATGTCGGCGACGGAGACATACGCCAACGGCGATGCCGCGGTGACCGACCCGGTAACGGTGATGGACCGAGTCGCAGCGGACAACGAGTCGTTTAACCGAACGTTGGCAGCTGCCGACACTGACGGCGACGGCGTCCCTGACAGGAACGTGACCGCCGTTTACGACGAACTCTATCGGGTCGCTCCCGCGGAGGCCACCAACGTCGTCCACCGTGATGACGGCGAGTACCGGGCGGTCCGGATGATTGTGACCGTCGACGGCGGCGTCGACGATGCAACCGTCCGCGATCAGATGGAGTGGGTCGCCGCCGACGCCGACGGAGAGGGCGTCTCGGCGATCGCGACTGGCGACGTCATCGTCAACCAAATCACGGCCGACCAGCTCGCGGAGACGGCGCTCCTGAGCCTAGTCGTCGCGCTGCTGTCGGTACTTATTTTCCTCGCGGCGGCCTACCGGGTCACTGAAGGGAGCGCCTCGCTCGGCGTCGTCACGATCGTTCCCGTCGCGTTCAACTTGACGTGGGTGCTCGGGACGATGGCGCTGCTGGACATCCCGTTCAACATTGTCACCGGTATGATTACCGGGCTCACCATCGGGCTCGGCGTCGACTACAGCCTACACGTCAGCGAGCGGTTCAACCAGGAGCTTGCCAATGCAGAGACGGTTGCAGCAGCGCTACACGAGACCGTGACTGGTACCGGTGGCGCGCTGCTGTCAAGCGCGGCGACGACGGCCAGCGGCTTCGCCGTGCTACTCGTCGCGATCCTCCCGTTCCTCCAGTCGTTCGGGCTTATCACGGCGCTCACGATTGTCTTCGCGTTCCTCGCCAGCGTGTTCGTCCTACCGAGCCTGCTGGTCGTCTGGGCACGATTCGTGGAACGTGGCCCGTTCACGGAGAGCTCCGACACGGTCCCAGCAACGGAAGACGGGCACGCAGCCGAAGCCAGCCTCGACGCCACGCGCACGGTCCACCGCCCCTACATCTTGCCCGGCCAGTCTATTCCGGTGACGGTCTCGCTCCAGCATGTTCGCAACCGGGTGTTCGTCTTGGAGACAGTTCCCGGCGAGATCGCGGACTTCGAGGTCGCCCCGGAACCCGTCGCCGTGGACCGGAGCGACGGGAGCGTCACAGTCTTCTGGGACCTCGGCGAGTCACCGTCCGTGGCGACCCTCAAATACACGGTCAAACTCCCCAGGGAAGCGACGGACGGCGATGCGGTCACGTTCGAAGGAGTCGTCGAAAACGGGGACGGCCAGCGGTCGGTCGATGGTGACGAGACGGCCGCCGTCGTCGAGGACATCTTCCAGCGGGTTCTCGAACGCGGCACAGTCACTGATGTCGACATCGAGGAGGCCGTTGAACGCGACGACGTCACACCTGCTGAGTTCGACCGCCTTCGCCGTGCCTGGCTCGACGGAAACTGAGTCCGAGAGTATCACGTACGAACAGGGAGGAAGACGAAAAAGACGCGCACGCACTGACCGAAAAGGGTCAATCCACAGTACCGAGAGTAAGGCTATCGAGACGATAAATGACGACAGGCAGGAGGTCGCTGTTGAGTCGGCGAATGTCCATGTCGATCATGGGTCACACGCTAGACAGTTTCTGTACGTCCCTTCGATGAAGGGGGAAGGCACAGCAGTGCTTGCGACGAATCTCCCGATCTGCCGTTCGTTACAGATGAATTATGTCGAAGGGACTAAAAACGTATTATCGTTCGTTACAGACGAACCGTAGTAGGGTTGAAGGACCGCGAGCATGACGTGCTCATCGCCTCAAGCTCATAGCCTCGTAATTACGATACCGAACCGCAACCCCTTCATTGACGAGTCACTCAGCATTCGCTTTCCCACCGTCACGTATCCGAAGAGCTACTCTGTGGATTCCCATCACGAAATCAGGGGTATTCTAAGGGAACTGGAGAAGAGAGTATATGGACGAAGATCACTGGGCAACGTAGGGCCAACGTGCGTTCCGAGCAGTGTTCGACGGTGACCCCGACTGTGTGGGGGCAGCCCCCGGACGTGTGAACATCATGGGCGGGCACACCGACTACAACGACGGGTTCGTGCTACCGGTCGCTATCGACCGTCACACTGTCGTCGCTGGCCGTCGCCGACCCGACGAGACGGTCGTCGTTCACTCGCAGACGCCCGACGAGAAAGCGGAGTTCCAACTGTCTACGCTCGAACTCGCCGTCGGAGCCGTCGTCCGAGAGACGGTCGACCGCGTCTTCCGTAACGCTGTCGTTCAGCATACCAAGCGTCGCGAGTTCATCACGGAATACGTCGAGTGCTGTGTCCGTGACTGCTTCGTAGGACTCGATGGCCGCGTCGAACGTAGCGGTGCGAACCTCCTCCCTGAACTCGAGGAGCCAGTCGACTTCCGGACGATTGAGGTCGTAGAGACGCTTCTCATTGTGTTCGATATCAATCGGCATACCGAGTTGTGTGAGCAGGGGCCTGACGTCTCCGACACGCGTTTCCTGCCCGGCATGGACACTCCGAAGGAGTTGGAGGACTGCTCTGTGGTGAGAATTGTCGTTGAAATCGTGGCCACCGTAGTATGGAATATCTGCTGCTTCGAATGCTGATTCGATGAGCGACGATACTGGCTGGCACCGTCGAGAACGACACCCACGTCGTCGGCATTCTCCTGCGTGAGCGTGTCGAGCACTACGTCAACGAATGCCACTGGTGAATCGAGTATGTGGAAGGGCGGCTGGTCGAACAGTTCGTCAGTAAACGGATCGATCGTCTCGTAGTCTGCTGGAAGAATCGAGCGTTCGAGCGCAGTGAGTTGGTTGATTCCGATGACTGCGACTGACGTATCGGAATCGATGGTGTAGTCGGTAAGGCGTTGGGAGGTCGTATCCATCTCCACAATGCCGTCGACGGCTATTCGTGTCTCGTCCGTCGCAAACGGTTCGTATTCAAGGATGGCGTCGGCAGTACCCTGATACTCCCAGCATTGGAGGATATTCCCGACCGCATAGGATGCTGCCTTCCAATCGAGGTCTGTCGTTTCGATTAGCTCGAGAAACGCGAGTCGGTCTTCGGCTTGGTCTCGACGTCGAGCAGCGAGCATACGAGGTGTGATTGCGAACGATCCAAAATGCGGACGGTCGAGACGTCGGTTCAGTGCCCGTGCCAGCGGCGCGTCTGGCACGAGCACAAGGTCGAAATCCTTGCACTCCTGGTAAAGAGAATCAATAGATTTTGATTATTAATTGACACGTTCTATGGCACTCAAGTGCTGTCCAAAAATGTATCGCAAGATAAGTCAATCTCAAAGAAGAATGTTCGATAAATCACTGCAAAATGTCTAGCCGTGGGCGGACGTGCTTTCTGTTACTGGCTCGACCTTCCCGAAAACGAACCGCAGAGTCCTCCTATCGATGTGAGCGTTAACTCCACCGCAGTACGTCGATTTGGACCAAGTAAACCGGTCTTTTTCGGACATCTACATAGAAAATACTCGCCTTTCGTGTCGGACGCGGGCGCATGCGTCTCGAAAGAGGCGGGACGAAAAGAATCCAAACGCTTTTCGGGGTCTCTTCTAGCACTCTCTATTAATGGATCGTCCCACACGTGGAACCGGGCTCATCCTCATTGGTGTCGTGCTTCTTTCTACAACGCTCGTGGTCAGCGCGGCCCTCGCTCCAGATATCGGTTCCGCTGGAGGGAACGGTGATCACCAGACAGTAGTCGGGTCACAAGGCGGTGGCCCCGGCTGGCACAAGTACGGAAGCGTGTATCACCTTACTGGACGAAATCAAACGTGGCGCGAAGCGAGCGCGGGAAGCTACTTCGACGTTACGAAGACAGACAATGGAACAGTACTCGCGGGGTTCATGGACGACGGCTACCAAAAATGCGGGCCCTATGACTCGCCTTGCGCGCGAACTGGATTTCGCGTCATCGACCCCACACCCTCACCACACGTCGTCTCAGAGTACAGCTTCCCTGTCCGCAACCAAAAGAACAGCGAGGTTCACGACGTCGAGCGCCTTCAGTCAGGCGAATATCTAGTGACTGATATGGAGCACGAGCGCATCTTTACAGTGAAGAACGGGACTGTCACTTGGCAGTGGAACGGTAGTTCATTCTACGATGCGCCAGCCGATCCGACGAAAACGGACTGGTTACACATTAACGACGTTGATGCCATCAGTGACGACCGCTATCTGGTGTCGCTCCGAAATGCAAACCAGTTACTGATTATCGAGCGAGAAAACGGCGTCGTCGAGGTGATCAACAAGGATGACAAGGCAAGTGATGACGGGAGCTGTCGAAAATCAGGGCAGCTAGCCGATTCCGATGGTGACGGCGACATCCAATGTGGTGATCCCTCGGTACTCAACCATCAACATAATCCACAGTGGCTCGGCGATGGGGCGGTACTCGTTGCTGACAGTGACAACGATCGTATCGTCGAACTCCACCGGACTGCCAGTGGTGAATGGGAACCAGTGTGGACAGTCGACAGAGCCGGTGGCGTCCCGTTGAAGTGGCCACGAGATGCCGATCGGCTCCCGAATGGGAATACGCTCATCACTGACACGCTGAACAAACGAATTGTCGAAATCAATGCTTCGGGACGAGTCGTGTGGAGCACACAAACACCACGGATTCCATATGAAGCCGATCGACTGCCAGTCGGTGAAACAGTCGGTGGGCCACAACACGATGGAAATACAGATTCGGTGGTCACACAGCGGCGCGACGTGCCGATACTCTCGACGATGCTCGTAGTACTCCGGGCGATTGTTCCTGCCACACCGTTCTGGTTTGGCATTCCACAATTAGTTGTGTCCCTCGTCTCAGGTGGCTTAATACTGGTTGGAAGTGCACTTCATGTTCGTCGGAGACTGTGACAAGCATCGATATACACAGGTACGTTCAAAATTGTAAACGCAAACAGCTGTTTGAACTACCGGAGCGGTGCCACACCTTGATGCGTCTGTGGCGCGTACAGCGGGTATGTGCGGCCGAAATACGCTCTTCACCGACCAACACACCCTCGAGGAACGCTTCGACGCGCGAATCGTCACCGATGGCGGCTACACACCGCGCTACAACATCGCCCCCGGCGAACCGCTCGAAGTCATCACGAACGAGGCGACCGACGCGATTGACCAGTACCACTGGGGATTCATCCCGTTCTGGGCCGACGAACCAGAAGAGGGAATCATCAACGCCCGCTCGGAAACAGCAGGTGAAAAACGCGTCTTCCAAGAGGCGTGGGAGTCCCGCCCCTGTCTCGTCCTCTCGTCAGGATTCTACGAATGGCAAGCCCAGAACGGCGGGCCAAAACAGCCGTATCGTGTGTATCGAGAGGATAACCCGGCGTTCGCGATGGCCGGACTCTGGGACGTGTGGGAGGGCGATGACCAAACGATTTCGTGTGTGACCATCCTGACGACCGACCCTAACGAGCTGATGACACCGATTCACGATCGCATGCCGGTCGTCCTGCCGAAGGACGACGAGCAGCGGTGGCTCTCAGCTGAGCCAGCAGAGCGCACCGAGTTGTGTCAGCCGTATCCAGTGGCCGACCTAGCCGCGGATGAGATTTCGACGCGGGTCAACAACCCGAGTCACGATGATCCGGCAGTGATCGAACCGCTCGACCACGAACAATCCGGGCTCGGTGAGTTCACTTCAGGGTGACCATCGGAACCAGACCGTCTGTCCTCTTGGGTGCCTGTCCGCTCCCAGTAGTACCGATTTGGCCCTGCCGAAACCCATACTACTCGAGATATCTCGGCAACCGTGCTGAGTAGAGGGCGTGTATCGGTCACCGAACCACGGTCACCGTCACCGGCGCTTCACTAACGACCTTCGTCGCGACCGTCCCGAGAAGGCGCGAGACCAGGCCATCGTTATCGCCTCCGTGGCCACCCATGACGACGTGATCCACGTCGGTCTCGTCGATATACGCGACGATGACCTCGGCCGGGTCTCCGGTCTCGATCACTGTCTCGACATCCTGCCCGTATTCCGCGGCCTGCTCTTGACATCCTCCCGCGCCTGAAGACCTGTCTCTTACCCACAAGTGCTAACGCCGCAGCTGACGAACCGAGGCTGTAAGATGCGGCATGGTTCACATAGTTGGCGGCCTGATATAGATGATGACGGAGAGTTGTGTGACATGGA
>NZ_JBPEHH010000128.1:0-9037 GCF_054177595.1 Haladaptatus ordinarius
TTCGATCCGCGAGTCGCCTGACTCGCGGATCACCGGGTTCAATCCGACGTAACTGACGACTTCTTTGTCACCGTCAAACCGGTCGATCCCACCTAGCTCCGCGTAGATCGTCAGCGCCGCGGGCGATCGAACAGGACATCGAAGGTGTTGATGTCGCTGGACTACAGTCGTATCTTGCGCAGACCGAGGTGACGTTCGCCCTCCTGTTTGGCTCGCACGCCCGTGGGACTGCGACACCGACATCGGATGTCGATATCGCGCTCCGTTTCCCAGACTGGCTCGACGGTACGACTGGGACAACGTTGCTCGACTGGCGGAGTTGGTCTGTAAGCGAGCGGTCGAAGATACCTAATAGAATGACTGGATTCTTTCACTAATCCCTCTGAGAGAGTGTGGTCACCGATCCGTATTAGCGAGAGCATATCTAGTCGCGTACTGTTCAGCCATTTCGACCAGATCATAGACATGAATCCCTGTTTTGAACCATAGGACTCGATCGGCGACGCCTCCGAACTCTTCACTGGCACAATCAAGTCGCTCCGAGACCGCCAGCACGAAGTTTTCGGCCTCCACTTGCCGGATCTTCTTTAGCTTCGCCTCCAAATACTCCGGTGTCCAGAAGCCAACGATCTCGAGAATCGCCCGCCGACCATCAGGATGTTCGATCGCGAAGTCGGGAATCATCACCTCGGCACCGAGGTCGAAGACGTCGTCCTCACGGACGAGCTCCCAATCAGTGTTCGCTCGCTCCCATTTCTGGGCGAGCGTCCGCTCGACATCGCTGTCGAACCGATCCCCCGCGCTGTAGTGCGAATCCAGATCGTCGCTTTGGTCGAGTGTGAACTGCCGTGTCTCGTTGGTCGTTTCGTCGACGAGAATTTCGGCAGTCATTTCCCACCGATCACAGAGGGGCAACGCTGGAAGGAAGTTCGCCATCCGAATCCCGTACTTCTGCGACTTCGAGAACAGCGATGCTGGTCCATCTAGCACAGCTTCATACCCTGTGGCCTGATCGGTACTCGCGACGCGGTCACCGTCGGTGTCGATCGGATAGATGCGATGCATCAGGCCAAACAGCTTCACGTAGCTGAACACCGTCGCGAAGTGATCCCAGACGCGGATTCTCATTTCGGTGGCATCGTAGAGAACCGCCTGGGCGAGTGCAAGGTTGTATCGGGTTAGCAGCCAGTCGACAGTGAGGTCAGTGTGCTCGTATTCTTCGGCACTGCTGCCGGTCAGCGCGGTCGTTGAGGTCGATGTATCGTCATCACTGGCATACTGTTCGGCTGTCCGCGTTCCGATCTGGACGAGTCGCTTGTTGTCTTCGAGATCGGCGTACATCCCCTGGTAGCAGTCTTCGAGAGAAATACCCAGGTTGTCGGCCACTGCACTGTACACCTCCAACTTCTGTGTATCCTCGCCAAGCGTGGGCTGGCGGACGATTGGATACTGCTCGTTGGCTTTCTCGAATACCCTGCGTCGGATCTCACGTGGTTCGACGGGTGCAACGACGTCGAACTCACATTCGTCTTTCAGGAGTTTCGCGAGTCCCTGAACGATTTTGTAGTCAGTATCCGCGACGGTCAACTCGTCAATCTCCTCTTCAAGGTCACCTTTTGATTCGCCAAGATGATCATCGAACAGCTGGATGAGTGTTTGGGCGGTCTCCCGGTAGCGCTCTTCAGATGGATCGATAAGCAGGGGTGTGATCGACTCGTCGGTCGTTCGTGATCGGGCAAGGTTCGCGGTCAGCACTATGCATTCACTCCCTGACGGCGGCGCTGGGAGACGTATGTCTCCATCGTGTCCTCGGCGATGATTTCGTAGAGACGTGCTGGCTGGCGGTCGTCCGTAGGTCGGAGAATCCGCCCGAGTCGTTGGGCGTATTGGCGTTTCGAAGCACTCCCCGAAAGGATGATGCCAACGTTTGCGGCAGGTACGTCGATCCCCTCGTCGAGAACCTGCGAGGTTACCAGCATCGAATACTCGCCGGTGCGGAACCGCTCGAGGATTTCCGTGCGTTCGTCAGTCTTGGTTTGGTGCGTGATGCAGGGGATGATGAACTCCTGGGAGATGTCGTAGGCGAAGTCATTGTTCGCGGTGAAGATGATGGCGCGGTCGTCGTGATGACGTTTGATGAGGTTGTCGAGCGTGTCGAGTTTCTTCTCGGCTGTCCGGGCGAGACGTTCGGCTCGTTGCTTGGCGATGAGCGCCCGCCGTCCCTGTGGATCGTAGGAGGTCCGTTTGAGGAACTCTTGGTAGCCGCGTTCCTTCCACAGATCGAAGTTGTGGCTGTCGACGTAGTCGCGATAGATCTGGTACTCTTCATCGTACGTCTCACGCTCGTCGGGCGTCAGTTCGACCGACATGTGGATCGTTTCGTACTCGCTGAGGTACTCGCCGGCGAGTTCGTCGACGTTTTCTCGATAGACGACTGGACCAATGAGATCTTCGAGACGTTCGTGTTTCCCGTCTGGACGCTCGTAGGTCGCTGTGAGACCGAGGCGATACGGTGCGATCGTCATCTCGGGGATTTGTTGGTAGGTTGGGGCCGGGAGATGGTGTTCCTCATCGATGACGAGCAGGCCAAACTGATCGCCATACTCGTTGACGTAGCGATAGGCACTGTCGTAGGTGGTGACCGTGATCGCGGTGACCTCGTGGCTACCGCCGCCGAGGACGCCAATCGGCTGCGAGAGTTGATCGCCGAAGGCGTTGGTGAGCGTGGCGTGCCACTGGTTCATTAGATCGATCGTTGGCGTGACGACGAGCGTGCTGACACCGGCGTCGGCAATCGCCTGCAGTCCGAGGAATGTCTTCCCGCTCCCCGTCGGGAGGACGACGCTCCCTCGCCGCCCGTGATCGATCCAGGCATCGAGAGCAGCCTGTTGATAGTCACGCGGTTCGATGTGGAGCGTTGGCGTGAGTTCGAGGTTGGGATAGGCGCACGCAGCATTTTCGACCGATTGGGAGAAACCGTCCTGAAGCGTCGCCTGCTCGTCGCCGTTTCTCCAGGATCCCGCCCATTCGAGAAGCGCTCGATACCGATAGGCCTGTGCGCGGTATTCGTCGACGCGGTCATCCCACTCGGCGTGGGGAACGTCGTCCGGAGCATCGCGGAGTAGAAGCGTTCCGTCGTCGAACTCAATTCGCATTCAGTATCTGCACGTAAGGTGGTCGGACGAATTCAATCTGTGGGTCGACGTACGCTCCTCCGCACACGAATCTCAGAAGTGTCGATTGATTGTGGTTAGCTCCGTTCCCTTGCGAATAGTCACGGTGAAAGAACTATCTTTAAGCAGCGAGAGAATCCCGCCGTTGACGGCGGGCGTGAATCGCGTCACTTCACTACCCAATCCACACGCCAGAGCCAACCGAAGACCCACTCAAACCAAGTTTTTAAAATATATCCGCCACATATTCCCATGGGAATCCGTGGGGAGAGAGCCTGCCTTGGAAACTGGCAGGCGATGACTCGCCATGGAGCGGGGGCCAGTAGCAGGCTCGCCAAGACACGTCACCGAGCGAGGAACTCCCGTCTGAGAGGCGGGCTTCCGATGACAAGGTTGCGTCTAGCTCACCAGCGGTGGGAGCGGGGACGGAGCCGGAGACCGGTGACGCGCACACGTCTTGAAACCGCACTCCCAGCCAGTCTGGGTATTCCACCCGCGGTGGAAGCCCCGCCGTTCACGGCGGGCGAGGATGTCAATCTTAGTAACCGTGTTCGCGACCATACCGTTTGTAACGCGAATAACGAAGTGGTTCAGGTGGTCCAGTATCGCTTCAGTGCAGCTACACCGCTGATACCGGCGAGCGCCGCGAGTACGCCGAATCCAGGTTGATCAATATCCGTTGTGGGCGAATTCGTGGTTGGTGTCCTCGCGGTTGGTCGTGTACTTGTCGTTGGTGTCGCTGGTTGAGCGGTGGTGGTTGTGGCGATGCCGGAGTCGGCGAGTGCGTCTCGGAGCGTGACGATATCGATATTCCGATCTTTCGCCATTCGAATCACCATCCGAATTCGAGACGGGGGAAGTCGCTCTTGCCACCAACTGTGCCCGCCCAGAATACCGAGGCCGTTCTGCGATGCGATCTTGTCCAGAAACGTTCCAAGTTCAGCTTTCGTGGCAGACCCTTCGCGGAAAAGCATTCTGGAGAGATGAGGGAGCCGGATTTGACCCGGCTCCATAATCTGGGGGTTTCCGCCGGCTGTGGACTCCGCGTTCACCACAGCCGTATAGTACTCGTCGACCATCTCCCGAGTTCGCTCTCCATATCCGGCGTACGGCATCACGATGTTCGTCACGTTCACACCGTACCCCTCGAGTTGCCGTTTCGACTTCTTCAGTGCCATCCGAATGACATCTCTCGTGTAGTGGGTGAACACACCGTCACTGGCCGTGAACGACTGTCCGACCGAAGATTGGACTCTAATAAATTTACCCCGGTTGTCAGAGCCGTTTCCAGCGACAGTGACGGTCGTCGACTGGGAACCATTACTAACGACGAGTGTGTCACCCGGAAAACTCCCATGAAAATTCTCCTCCACATAGATTTTTTGATCATTGGCTGCGATGTCGCGTGTGACCGTAATATGCCCCAGCATCCGATGTTTGACAGAGTGTGACATGATTTCCCAGCCTTCGTTCGCGAGTTCCTGGAGTTGATCCGCACTCAGGTTTCCGCTTTTCCCGACGTACGATGAAGGCACAGCCGAACAGCCCGGGACACTCTCCCTGCGATGGGCTTTCTGATAGGTGTGCGTGTAATCCTCGACGGCGCCATCGTCGTACGTGAACACCAGTTTCCCATTTGGCGGAGCAGCCTTGGCCGCCATTCCAGTCACCGTTGTCGCCCCGGCAATAGCCAGCCCGTTTTTCAGTACCGTTCGCCGTGTCGCTAAATTTGGACTATAGCTCATTGCTGTCGCCTCCGCGATGCACCAGCATGCCCACTTGTCCGAAACGACTTCTGCAAATGCGTTCGGTTGTCGACTTGGCCGCTTGCCTGCCGAATAGCAGAGACACGATTCGCTATCGAATTCCCGGCTTTGGCAGCGATACCTAAGCTTAGCCACTCAAGGGTATTCGACAGAACGTTTGGCAAAGATCTCTTGCGGTGCTTAGACACTATATCGACTCTGTAGCTCCGCTCATAGGCCCTACACAGCAGCTGCTTGGTATTCGTTACACCGACACTGGATGGCTTCATTAGTTTGTTTCTACGTAGCGCTGATGCAGTGTTTGTTATGACGATGATACACCTACACAAGGAGTTCGTTCCAAAGAGGTGGTATCACCGCGAAGCGTTGGCGACATCGCTGCTAAGCGCTTTTCACTTGGTGGGCTGGCACTAACCAGTCGGTACGTCCCGTCAGTTGACTTGATCATTTCGACCCATCCACTTTTTCTGAGTCAAGAAGCGTATAACGAAGGACGGTCGCTACCTATACGGTCTCCGATGGACGACGAAGGAACCCTGACCGTGGAGATTGACGATTTGGCTTTCACGAGAACGAGTCCAACGGATTTCCTGCAGCGTCTCCTCTGTTCTAACGCATGGGTACGGCGGGAAAGAGACCATTTCGGTGACATACACCTGTCTTGTCTCTTGAAAATCGCCGCCAAGAACTCCCCCACACATCCTCACCGATGACTCGCGAAAAACAGAAACGCCGACGCATACTGAGAGCCTCTGGTGCACTTCTCGCCGGATCGACCCTGGCTGGCTGTTTCAATTCGCAGCCCAAAGACGGCGAAGGCAGCACAACGGCAACAACGACGACTACTACCGCGAAACAATCGATCGATCCCAGTCGCGTATCGCTGAAGAAACTCGACCAACTGTACCCCTCGGCCCAACCTCCACCAAGTTCGTCGACGCCTAGCGGCGGATATTCGGAGACGGACGTTCGAGACGATGGCCATTACGCTGTTCTCGGGACCAAATGGGGTGTTGACGGCAGTTATCTCTTTGATATCACCGATCCGTCTGCTCTAAAACAGCGCCACTACCTGCCCAATGAAAACGATGCACCGACTATAGATGTCAAGTTCGACCACCGGAACGGCCTGTACTACCGGGCGATAGAGCGAACGTGGCCCGGCAACTTCGAAGTTGTCGACTACGGGCACTCGGCCGGAAAGCCGTCGTCTCCAACGATTATCGGCACTGTCGAAAACGGTAAGTCTCACAATGTGGAACCGCATCCGACGAAGTCGGTACTCTACACGATGAACTACAAACTGGAGACGGACGGGTTCGACGTGTACGACGTCGCCGATCCGTCGTCCCCGCAGAAACTCGGCGAGTACGGTCCCCAAGGGGCGGCACATGACATCAACGTTGATCCGGAGCGTGAGGTACTCTGTTGTGCGTACCAGTCGGGGGAGTTCATCGGACTCGTCCTCTACGACGTGAGCGCCCCACGAAACCCGAACGAGATTGGCCGCTTCGACTACCGAAAGCGAAAATCGTATGGCCAGGCGAAGGTAGGCGAGGAAGCCTTCGGAAGTGCGCATCACGGCCACTTCGATCCGCGTCGCGACCTGCTCGTCATCGGAGACGAACGGGGATCTGGAGTTCCTGGCGGGAAACACGTCTTCGACGTTGGATGGAAGAACGGATCGCTGGTCGATCCAATTCCCGTCGGCTTCACCGTCTCACCCAATGCTCGTCGGATGGCCGACGAGTTCGCCGAACGCTTTGACTGGACGGGCCACCACTTCAACATTGTCCCGTGGGGGAACGCCACATTCGTCGTCGCCGCCGACTGGCACGACGGCGTGGTCGCGTACGACATCACCGACCCGACCAACCCGCACCCAGTCGATCAGTATCCGACCGACGACAAGACAAAGGTAAATGCGCCGAACGACAAAGTCTCGCTGCTCGGCGAACCGCCGATGGCGTGGCAGGCGGCGTACGACAACTCGCGCGAACGGAAACTGATCATCGGGAGTGATACATTCACTGGGCTCTACACGTTCGAGCTAACGGTTCGATGACGAAAATTCGTGGACGAAACGCTTTCAGCTGCATTGATCGCCACCAGACACGCATTATTGACTGCCCCGAGCGTTTCAACCCCGGCCAGATCAACGATGGCCGCCCCGCCAACTCTTCGATCGTTTGTGATCGTTCACCTGCTGGACTGACCGCCTTGATATCGCCCAGCACTGCGAGCGGTTCACGTCGCCCAACTGGTGGTTGATCTGCGTCGATTGCGGTGAGCGCATCGGGCGCTACCATCGCTCGAAGACAGTCTGCACTTCCGAGGACGACCAGGGTGGCGACTGTAGTGGAAATCTCCGCATTGAGGAGGGCCCGGCCAATGATTGTCAGTTGCTATTCGCACTACAGCAGGGTTGCGTAACAGCTACGAAAAATGGCCGCAAATAGAGGGATTTCTATCAATTCTCACCTTGATTTCAGTGATAGCATCCGAGACAGGTATGTACCGTTGATGTCTAATGGACGACTGCGAATCATACCTGACGACGCTCGTCGGTCGATCAGCGAGGCGTCCGGTTCGTGAACGTCTCGTATGCCTCGGCGATCGTCTCGACGATTTCGTCTCTGTCTTCGTCCCCGAGGCTGTCACCCCGGAATTCGATGAGAGCGTCGAGGACGTCTTCGAACGCCGACGGGTCGGTGATTTTCGCCACGACTGTCCAGCCGTTCGCGTCGGTATACGCGAGCGACGCCACGACGTTCGCCGTGAACACGAGGAGGTTCCGAATGTCGCCGAACGTGCCTTCGGTTCCGATGAGGCTGTTCGGGGTTGCCGGGATGACGAGCAAGTCGTCCCGTTTGTGTGATAGTTTCAGTGCTTCGCCAGCGGAAAGCGGTCGGTCAGGGAGTCCGCGGATCATTCTGCACTCGTTTGGGTCTGGTACTCCCGACCCGTCTTGAATTCGGTCAACTCGTCGATCTTCCCCTCCAACTCTTCGATCTCACGGCGAAGTTCCTCGGCATCAGGATCATCACTCGTCGCCAGTCGATCCTTCAGCCCTTGCAGGCGCGTCTCTCGCTGTTCCTCGTCAACCTCCGCCTTCCGGACGTACTCTGTTTCGTCGATTTCGTACACGTCTGATTCCGATAACTCCGTCACGGCGATCGCGTCGTCGACCTTGGTACGGTCGACGCTCAACACGCGCTCGCGGTCGATTCCGGCGTCCTCCAGCGTGGCCAGAACCTCGTCGTCGTCCTTCAGATCCCGGTTGCGACGCATGGTGCGCTGCACCGAGCCGAACTGGCCGTGGACGGGCTGGTCGTGGTGCAGGCGACCCAACAGCACGTTGCTCACGTCCTGCCGCAGGCCATTCGCGTCGCGCTGGATGTCCGAGAGCAAGGTGTAGAGATTGATGAGAACGGGCGTGTCGAGCGCCGCAAGCGAGGAGAGATCGTTTCGCTCCAGCGCGTCGATGAGGAGGAGGGCGTCGCTGTAGACGTCCACGTCTGGTTCCGTGCGCTCGGTGGTCTCCTCGTCTAACCCGGCGTCGCCAGTGCCTGTGATAATCTGCGTGCCGGTCGGTTCGTCCGTCTCGCGGATCACGCCCGCGCTCTCGTCGACTTCGAATCGCGGGTGGAGGCTCAACACGGCGGGATACGGATCGGCATCGGGCGGGAGTCGTGAAAGGTCGAATCCCTCAAAAGTGTCGGCGATGTGCTCGTAGAGCGTCTCGAACTGGTCGCGCTGGAGCGGCCGCGTCTCGTCCACATCGCGGTCGAGAAATTCGACGACGATGCGGTGTTCCTGTACGTCGGTGATCTGGAATCGACTCTGAGAGCGTGGCGTGAGCAGGGTCGCATCCTCGGCCAGATTCTCACACTCGCCGAGGAGCGTGTGCCACGAAATGCTGAACGGCATCACCGGGAGTATGGTCTGACGACAGGTAAAGGGTGATGGTTACTCTCTCGAGCGTGTCATAGAATCCATCTCATAGCTTTTCGCAGCCCGGGTCGTTTCCTCGCTCGTAGTTGGTGATTGCAACCACGAGTCGGAGACAGAGCGCAACGAACACTTCTGTTCGTGCGT
>NZ_JBPEHH010000129.1:0-8978 GCF_054177595.1 Haladaptatus ordinarius
AAGGTTCCGAGGCGTCTCAAAACACCACTTACAGGGCTATCTAAACTTCTTGGGCTGGATCCTCAACACCGACGACTGGTTCGAGCAGATCCTAAGTACTGACTTCTACAGATGAGCGAGCTACAATATCCGAGACGACCGAAACAACACAGTAATTGGTGCGACGCTACTGTGTTCGTCGATTTTCATGGCGCCTGTTGCCCAGCTGCAGAAAAACGAGGCAAGAACGTGAAGTTGATTGTCTTCCGTTGAGTCTGCATATCTGACTCTTCGTTCTGCTATTGATGGAGTCACTTTGCAACAGATATCGGCTGTGCCTGATTTCCGATTAGCGGCTCGTCTCCTATTCGGTCATTTCATGGGCTAAAGCGGCGGTTCTACGACGCCCTCCCATGGGAGGTGGTGGGAATATCATGAACCAAGCCACGTGGTATCGTATGGCGTTGTCAATCATAGTTTATGCAATCGTCGCGGTGTATCTAGTAGCACTGCTCGGCATCGGACTATACGCTGCACGAAACGTCGAAACAGACCAGGATTTCATGCTTGCGGGCAAGCGGCTTGGGCCAGTGTTCATTGCTGGCACGATTGCTGCGACAGAGATTGGAGGCGGGAGCTCGATGGGGGTCGCACAGCAAGCCTACGGAGAATGGGGACTTTCCTCGGCGTGGTACGTCATTACAATGGGTATTGCGTTTGTCCTGCTTGCATTTATCGCACCAAAACTCCGTTCGACACTGTCGACGACTGTTTCGGAGTTTTTCTTTAAGCGATATGGGAAAGAAAACCACATTCTAACCGCAATCGTGCTCCTCCTGCCGATGATCGGATTGACGGCCATCCAGATTATGGCATCTGGGATCGTGTTCTCGATTCTCGTCGGTGTCGATTATACGACGGCAGTCTTGCTCATGGGCACAGCAGCGGTTGGCTACTCAATGGTTGGTGGGCTCTGGAGTGTGACTTTCACCGATATGATGCAGTGGATATTCGTCATCGGGGGAGTGATACTCACGGTGCCCTTTGCGCTCAACACCGTCGGTGGCTGGGGAACCATGACATCCACGTTGGAGCCATGGCGGTTCAGTCTAACCAAGGGAATCGGCTGGAGGCAGATTCTTAGTCTGACTGTCATTTACTTCACTAGTTTCAGTGTCGGACAGGAGTACGTCCAACGCTACTTCGCTGCTGAATCAGACAAAGCAGCGAAGTGGGGATCGCTCGGTGCTGCAGCCTCGTACTTTTTATTCGCATTTTTCCCCGCAATTCTTGGATTGGCTACGCTGACCTACCAGGCAAACGGTAACACCATCCCGTACGTTGCTGAATATGGATCGAGATATGTCCTCCCCGGATTCGCGACTGTTGTTCTTCCTGATATCCTGATCGGTATCCTGTTCGGGGCGCTCGTGTCGGCAACGATGTCGAGTGCGGACTCAGACCTCGTTGCTGCCTCAACTATCGTCGTCAACGACCTCTATAAGCCATATATCAACCCTGATGCGTCGCCCGAGCAGCTCGGAAAGCTGAGTAAGGTCGCAACTGGTGTCATCGGTGCGGCTGCAATACTCGTCGCGCTATTCAATATCAACGTGATTGTAACCGTGCTCATGTTCTCATTCTCATTTCGTGCGGCTGGTATCTTCGTTCCCTACATCATGAGCCACTACTGGGACAAGGGCAGCAAAACCGGTTCGTTTCTCGGAATTCTCGCCGGGAGTTCGGTCGTTGGTCTCGAAGCGCTCGGGATGATTTCGTTCGGTGCGTGGAAAGAACCCGTGATTCCGGGTATTCTTCTGAGCGCTGTCGCATTCATCGTCGGAAGCTATCTCATTCCCGATAGCGAACAGCCAGAGATTGTGGCAGAACTCAAAAAGGAAAAACAAGCTGACGCAGATTAACTGACTGTAGCCGCTACATCTCCTCCCTTCAGGAGCCCGCCGGGCACGTAACCGATACGCCCAAACGGAAGATGCGGTGTCCCCGAACCCTTCGCGTTTGGTGTACAAACGAGACACAGAGCGGTTCCTAGACGCCATCATCGACTCACAAACACTCTCGATTCGTACAAACGATTCAGTGATGACTCTCGTGCGTCAAATTGCGAGGTACTCACATCAACTTATATTTCGCAATACTTCACTGATCATCGGGAAACCAATGGACGAACTACACTATCGACGTCACCTGACGGCTTCTGTGTACGTGCCAATCGACTCAGGAAAAGCTGGCGTAGGCGGGATTAGTCGCCGAACCTGGCGGTGAGGTCACCGTCCACATACCGGTTCTGAACGAATCCTAGCGCATTCGTCAGCATGGTATGGCCGAGGAATGTCGGCGTATACTCCAGCATTCCGAACGGATGGAGGTGCGACTGGTTCGCTGGCGGGAGAAGCCCACCGATTACGTGGATTCCCGTTCCATTATCACGAGTGAGCGACCCTGCACCCACGTACGGTGACTCTTCGTAGAATGGCCTCGCGTACGTGATCCCAGCGATCGTCCCATCTGCCCGCTCGAAGGCATCCACATTGACGACGGTCATCGGTGCTTCACCAGAGAAGGTGATGGGATAGCCAAGCGGCGCTGGCTTCCAGAGTTCGCGCTGAATCGATCTGGTATCTGCGAGGAGCGGATGCTCATCGTTTCGCTCACCGAGGAACGCACTGAAGATCGTGATCTCGTCGATATCGTCACTGTCTATCGTCGTAGCGAGCGAGTTCTCCAGCTCGCCGAGGAGTGTAACACCACGGTCGGTGAGCACGAGATTCCCACCCGCCTCGACGAATCGATCGATCGCATCGATATAGGCGGGGGTATCGAGTCCCTCCGCGTGCGAGACAACGAGATTCTCGACTGCGAGCGAATTCGGCCCGTTGAGAAGAGCGCCGTCCACGATGTCCGTGACGGTCACTCCGTCCATCAGGGTGGCGTCGTCAGTTCGATTCCCGTCTGATCGACCCTGGTCGCGGTTCGACGATTCGAGATTCCCTGAGCGTGAGAGATAGTCGCGGTAATCTTCGAAGTACGCGAGCGGTGAGACCGTGTAACCCCGCTGCTGGTATCCGAGGACCTCCACAGGATCTGGCGTGGCAAGATCGTCGTCACCCTCGGTCAGCAGGGTCGTGACGGTGACTGTCGCGGTCGTCACTTGCCCGCCCCGTGCCTTCACAGCGACCGTCCATTCACCTGCGGTGGGATTCAGTACCGTCCATTCAGCTGTTTTCTTGGCTTGGTCGTCGATTCCCGCAGCCCTTGAGTTGAACGACCGAACGACCTGCCCACTTGGGTTCCGGAGTTGGGCGATTGCGTTCCCGTCGGGACTCACGGTGACCGCAAGTGACCGTGTTGCTCCCGGAACGTCGAACGAAGACGACCGCCACTGCTGGCGCACGCTCAGTGTCTTGGTGAACTGCCGTCGGTCGCTCCCAACCGTCGTCAAATCGTTTGACGATCGCGTGAGCGCGTCCGTCGCTACGTAGGCCGACTTTGCGTCGGTCTCGATTGTCCCTTGCACGGATCGAACAGCGTGAGCGGTGGTGGCCCGGATGACCTCCTGGTAGCCGATGACCCAAAGGTTCGTGAGCCACGGCTCGTATGGTCGCCGCTCGAATACCCGGTTGTCCCAGCCCATCTCGTGGGCCATGATCTGCATGCCGAGACCGCCTTGCTCTTCGGGTTGGCTCATCCATGAGATGAGCGTCCCCGTCGTCGTGTAGCCGATAGTATCGAGGATCGTCCCATAAGAATAGGCGACCTCAGGGACGGGCGCGTCGGGATAGCCATACCGCTGATTCAAGTTCTCGAAGTCGCTTTGATGCTCTTCCAAGAGGCCGTTCAGTGCGGAATCAACGCGTGTTTGGGTTCGCAGGTTCCACTCGTAGAGGTCGTGGAATTGGTCGTGGTTGTACTGATCGTTGACGATGAGACCGTTGACGAAATCGGTCGACATGAACTTACCGTGGAGATCCGACCCTACACGTAGGTTCTTGTATTCACGGAGGTGCTCGACGATTGCGAGCGAGTCAGGAACGGTCTCCGTATACTCCGATGTAACGTCAGAATCGATGCCAGGGTCGTCGTCGATGAGGTTCATCCCGTTCGGTTCTGCGGGATGATAACCTGGGTTGATCCATCCGTTTGTCGGGTACTGGCGGTTGGGGTCAACACCCGTTGCAGTGGCACGCTTGAAGGAGTTGTGACCCAGCTCGTCGATGAGGTCATACTGGGGATTACGCGACACCCAGCCGTCCGGATTCGCGTAGACGAACACCAATACTACGTCATCGAGAAGTGATTCGATTTCGGGCTCTTCTCCTTCGAGTACTTGCTCGACGAATCGAGTACCAGCTTCAGCACCTGATCGCTCGTCTCCGTGAATCGAGAGGACAAAGAGCGCCTTTTCCTTCGCTCTGAATGCATCCTCATCGTGAATATCGTTGGTTACCTCGGCGACGTACACCTCCTTCGGATCGTCTTCACCGAGGAAGGCGTTGTAATGACCCGGACTCTCTCCGATTCCGTAGAACCGGAGGCGGTTCTCGTGACGAGACTGGAGGTGACTCATTCCATCGATCATCTGCTCGTAATCGATGTAATCGACCGCGTCGTGGGTGTCCGGGAACACTCCGCGTGGATAGTGCTCGAGTAGCCAGAACGGATTGGAACCTGGTGAGAACTGGAATCGGCTCACTTGTTCGATGCTGGCTACATCGGTCGCTTCGTCTCGTGTGAGGGTGACGTATGCGGCGACACTCGGATCGGTCGTGGTCACCGGGTCAAGGCCACGTTCCTCGAGTGCGGTGAACCCGCTCTCATCGTCGATCGAGAGGAGCGTTGGAATCTCGAACTCCTCGTCGACGTGATTGACGATGTAGGTATAGATGTCCGTGAACTTCGACGAGGAGACGTCCGCGAGGGCGTTCCCCGGAAGTGCGAGTGCGCTGGCCGTCGCTGCCGACAGTCGGACGAACGTTCGGCGAGAGATGGGGCTGTCCTTGAATTGCTGGTCGGAGGGCTTCTGCATAGGTCACTGCCTCCCCGTTCCGGCAGGGGTACTTGTGCAGTCCCTCCACAGTCCCCGCCGATGGCGTATCGCAGCCGTATCTATGGTGGTGCTCGATGCTCGAAGTAGCGTCGGTTTTTCTAGTGTCATTATACGATGCGGATTGTTAGTAGTTGATGAGTAGCTTGGTTAATTAGTCATTATAGCTATCCTTATTCGATGAACAGACTCGAAGTATTATAGTGGAGGAGCGATATGAATTGGGGGTCTTTTCAGACGAGCAGGGTGAGGTCATCGAATTTCAATTGACATCGGGTGAAATGACTCGATATTAGTTGTCGACTTCCGCTTCGATTCTGTTTGAGAAAGCCTCGGCCTTCGGGTGAGGAGATCACTTTCGCGATGTGTCCTGTTTCTGGCGCCGACCAGAAGACATGACGACGAGTACGTATTTTCGACGGGTCTCATCTGCCAGTCACCCAATCGAAGAAATGAACCAATAGAGACGAATATCGGCTCGTTTTCCCTTCGAAGAGGTCCCTTGAGGCATCCATGAGAGCGTCTAGTTAAAACAGTAACTGTTACAGAGATAATGACAGATGTCTCATATTAAAATATCAACGCTATCCCGATGATTTATACATCGAGGGTACAATTGTTAGCATCACACATGAGTGAGGATACCAAACTTTCACGCAGAACTGTCGTAATCGGTGCTGGCGTCAGCACATTCACGGTCGGTACAGGAATCGGAACGAGTGCCCCACCACGGTTTATCATCGGGACGGATTCTAACGCGGCAACCAGCACCGCAAAAGACCGGGCCGCCGAAGTGATTCGAGACCTCGACTTCGGATCGAACGGCCAGGCAGTGGTCGGGCGCTTCAGCAAAACTGACCGTGAAGCGTTGCGCTCGCACCATGGTGTCCGGTATGTGGAACCAGATATCCGTGTGCATGCGATTGCAGAAACGCTCCCGTGGGGTGTCGACCGGGTGGACGCAGAAGTTGCTCACACGAGTGGGGAAACCGGGAGTGGTGCAGATATCGCCATCATCGACACTGGTATCGACACGGATCACCCCGACCTGCAGGCGAACCTCGGCACTGGCGCATCGTTTGTCGACTACACTTCTTCGTGGAACGATGATAACGGTCACGGCACCCACTGTGCGGGGATTGCCGACGCTGTCGACAATTCTACCGGGGTGATCGGCATCAGTACCGCAGCCACGCTCCATGCAGCGAAGGTACTCGATGGAAGCGGCAGCGGGTATGCCTCTGATGTGGCGGCGGGCATCGTGTGGGTTGCCGACCAAGGGTATGATGTCGGCAGTCTCAGCCTCGGCAGCCGACAGAGCTCGTCCGTGATCAAGGACGCCTGTACGACCGCATACGAGAACGGCGTCCTCCTCGTCGCGGCTGCTGGAAATGATGGCCCCGGCAATAACAGCGTCGGCTATCCGGCCGCCTATCAAGCGTGTATCGCCGTCAGTGCAACGAACAAGGATGATACGTTACCACGGTGGTCCTCACGTGGATCTGAGGTGGAACTCGCAGCACCTGGTGCCAATATTCTCTCGACGTACAACGACGGTGGGTACACCTCGCTCTCTGGGACATCGATGGCCTGCCCACACGTCAGTGGGGCAGGTGGACAGCTGATGGCGAACAGCTATACGAATAGCGAAGCCCGCCAGCGTCTCCGTGCGACAGCCGAAGACATTGGTCTCCCACGCGAGGAACAGGGGTATGGCTTACTCGACGTCGAGAATGCCGTCCTCGGGACGACGACCGGCGATAATCTAAACGATGGGTCGGGTGATAGCGGAGGTTCAGCCCCAGCCGTCGACACGCTCCGTCTTACCGAGAACAATTCTGGTGGCAGTCCACATGCCGAGTTCGATGCGTCGTGGACAGTGAGTGATTCGGATGGTGACCTTGCCACTGTCGATCTCACGCTCACTGATCGCACTGACGGTGACATTGAAGACTCCTCAACGATCGAAGTAAGTGGTGATACAGCGACACGGACGACATCGCTCCGGGCAAAACACGAGGAGAGCTCTGGGCACACGTATCGGGTAGAACTCGTCGTGAGCGATGCAAACGGAAACACAGCCGCAGCAACGGCAGACGAAATCGAAGACGGGTCGTGATCACGCCGTTGTAATAATGGGGGAGCGCGGCCGCGCTCCCCGTTCACTCGCAGAAACACCGCAGAAACGACCGCACTCGGCAGTAGTCGTCCGTTGTGTACTGTCGGTGGCATTGGTGGAAATTTTGTCCCGGTGGCTGGTGTGATGGTGAACGCGGGGGGTTCGCCGGACCCCCAGTATTATGAGAGTGGGATCAGCCCTCCCGGTGGGTGCGAACCCACCCATGGAGGTCCGGGTGATTCCACTCGACGTGGATACTCTTCTCGTCGATCTTGGTAGTGAAATCAATATCGGGGTTCGCGAGATGCCCATCGACGTACGCAACGCCGGGTACACGTTCGGCCATTTCCTCCATCACACGATAGCCGTCATTCTTGTACGCACAGCCGTAGTGAGTCGAAACCTCTCGAAAGCCCAACCGTGCAACCAGCACGTCGTCCGTCTTGGCGACATTCTTCGCGTACGTAAGGACATTGATTTTAACCACGTCGCCTCTCTGCCGCCGTTGGTCGTTGACTCTGCCGAGCCGGAGGAACGTGCCTTGCTCGTTCTGAAGATACTCCTTGAGACCCAGTGGGGTATTGAGTGGTTCGCAGCGATTTATCACCCGTATCGTATCAAAAAGGAGTACCAAAAGGATCAGTAGAGTTGGAGGTTCTTGCAAGTGTGTATCATACTTTTACCCCTCCCGCCGCGGCCGCATTCGCTGAATTTTGCGCTGGCGCCTGCGGCACGGTGCGGTGTGGTCGCGAGGTGGACTAATTCGCATCCTGCCTGTCGCAGTCTGCGGCGGGGCGGGCGGTAGTGGTGGGTTGGCACCTTTGTACCAGTATCGATGAGTGAGAAATGAATTGTCCAATTTTAACCTCTTGTAGGTAGTTGGGGTTTAGTATGATAGGGAATCTAACAAAAGTTGCACATACTATTGGTTCTTGGATGCCAAAAGAACTAACAGACGCTGGAATTAAAGCAGTAAATAGGATTTGTGGCCCTTACTATACTGAGAATATCCAAGAGTATTACGCGACTTTCTATTGCCCTACGACAATGTCTTGGGAGTTGGTGAATATACATCAGGTCGCGGAAAAACCAGTAGTATCACGTATCTTGGAACATGTACCTGAACGCGAAGGTACGATATTCTACGATATCGGGGCTAATATAGGCTTCTTCACATGTTTTGTTGGTCAGGCTGTAGAATCAACATATTCATTCGAGCCTTATCCGCCAAATGTCTCTTTATTGGAAAAGAATATTAGTATAAACAATGTAGATGCAACCGTAATCGATGTAGCTTTGAGCGACAACAATTCAGAGATTGAACTTAATGTTCCGATAACCGACAAAGCAGGGGCAGCACAAGGTACAATGCTTAGTTCCCACCCGTTGAGACATGATTTTGTAGAACATATAAAAGTAAAATCGTATGAATTGGATAAATATGTAGTAAAAGAAAGCTTCCCAGCCCCCGATATAGTAAAAATTGATGTAGAAGGTGCAGAGATTAATGTTCTTGAAGGCATGAAGAAAATACTATCCGAGGAAAAACCGACTTTGTTTATTGAGCCGCATGGTACTGCCGAAAATATAAAACTTTTATTAAGGGAGTATAATTATACTTTCTGTTCTGTCTCATCTAACCGCAAGGAGGATGAACACCCTACGATAATCGCTAATTGACATCCTCCTGCGCCTGAAGACCTGTCTCTTACCCATAAGTCAGTGATAGAGAGAAAATCTAATCAAATGAGATCTGAGAAGAAGGAATGAGTCAAAATGCGGTCATCATTGGAACTGAACCTTGAGTCGCTATGA
>NZ_JBPEHH010000130.1:0-8824 GCF_054177595.1 Haladaptatus ordinarius
TCGGTTCTCTCCATCTGTGGACTCTAGTTCTCCTTCACTCAGCTACTACACCAACGTTCACTCTGGTCATCCGTGACTCAGCACAGCTCACGAAGCGACGCTCGGGAAGTACCGATAATTGGCTTCACCGATTCGAGAAAGAACTGGTTCACGACGCAGCCTGGGATAAGGCCCGTCCGGGTCGGCCACCGAAACTTGCTTGTGAGGAACGATCCAAAGTTGCACAACTATTACGTGAGCCGCCCGCAAACGCTGGCTACAACGCCGATGAATGGAGTATCCCACTCGTGCAACGCCTGTTGGACGAACAGTTCGATGTTAGCTACTCGCGAACGAGTGCCTATAGACTACTTTCGGAAATTGAGTAAGGAATTTCGAAACACATAGTCGTCTTCGGATGAGGAGCTAATCGTCGGAGGGCGTCCCTCTGCCGGTACTATCCTTGACGTGAAGACCAGACGCACCAGTCGCGGTTTCAAATTCTTGTTTGATTTCCTCGGATGGGCCACCAGTCAGGAGGCTTACTGCGATGATCGCGATTCCCGAGAAGATGAACCCAGGTATTAACTCGTAGACAACGCCAATGTCGAGGACAAGCCAGAGCAACACTGTTCCCATCCCGACAATGACACCAGCATAGGCGCCCCAGTGATTGAGCCGATCCCAGTACAACGCCGCAATCAAAAGCGGGCCGAATGAGGCACCGATACCAGCCCAGCCACCCAGAATGACAGTAAACACGACGCCGCTTGGCTGTGCGAGCAGAATTGCTGCGACCACGATGATAGCCATCACCGCACGCGACACCCATAGGATTTGGCGATCGGTGGCATCCTCGTTGACAAATCGCTTGTAGAGGTTATAAGAAACGGCATTCGTCGCGACAAGGAATTTCGAATCCGATGTCGACATCATCCCTGCAATTGCACCTGCCATCAGGATTCCGACGAGCCACCCCGGCAAGAGTTCCTGCGCCAGAAGCGGCATGATTTGGTCGGTGTTCTCGACGCTCCCGAGATGAGCGCCCGCCGCCCAGCCGAGGAAGAGAGCACCATAGGTCGCGAAGGTGACCCAGACCATGCCGATGAGCGACGCCCGTCGGAGATTCCGATAGTCGTCGATACTCATGTACCGCACGGAGATATGTGGCTGACCAGGATAACCAAAGCCGATGCCGACTGTCCCAGCAAAGAAGCCAAGCAGGCCAAGCAGTCCCGCCGTTCCGCCAAAGAGGCCAGGTGAGGCACCCGATGCTTGCTGAAGGTCAGTGAGACCAGTTGCGACGGAACCGATCCCTGCAAACCCGATAACGGGAAGGAGCACGACCGCCCCAGCCATCACCAGCCCCTGCAGGACGTCAGTGTACGAGACGGCGATGAACCCGCCGATCATCGTGTAGATAAGGACGAGTGCACCACCAATCAGGACACCAGTGAAGAAATCATAGCCGTACACGGCGTTGAGGATTTTTCCAGCTCCGATGAATTCGCCAGACGTCGCAATCGTATAGAAGATCACGAGCGAAATCGAGCCGATGAATTTGATCATGCCGTAGTCGTCGCGGACACGCTGCTCAAAGAAGTCAAGGACGGTCATGCTCCCAAGCAGTTCACTGTACCGACGTATCCGTTTGCTGAGGAAGAACCAGTTGAAGGCCGTCCCAGCGATCACACCAACACCAATCCAGATCGCCGATAGGCCCATTGCGTACGATGTTGCTGGCAAACCGACGAGCAACCAGATGCTCATGTCCGAGGCCTGGGCACTGATACCGACAACCCAGTCTTTCATTCCCTTACCGCCGATGGCAAAGTCCGAGAACGTTTTCGTCGATAGATAGCCGACCACACCAATGCCAAGCACGACGAGCAGATAGAGAATGAACGTGATCGACGCGGTTGACACCATCAGTGATCACCACCGAGAGCTGTTTGTGCCGATTCACGTTCACTGTTGTCGTCAGCTTCTTTTCCCCATCGCAGATAGTACATGCTGGTCAAAAGCAGCATGAGTATTGGTGGACCCCAGAGTGCAAGCTGTTCGAGGAGTGTCAATGCCATACACGGGCCTATCGATGAAGAGAAGTAATAATCTCGGTTGCCGGCGAAAATACCCGCATAGTTTGACAAGTAAGTAAGATTGGTACTGAATCGATACAGTTGCGCGTAAGTGTTCCCCCATTATTTTTTAATTCGTCATACGACATTCAACATAGCGATGACGGAGTTTCCCGACTACTTCAGCAAAATTGAGCATGGTGAGGGAACGTTTGAAATCGACGACTACGAACTCTTCTACCGTCGGTTTGGAAGCGGCGATGACGTTCTGCTAGCCCTCCATGGCGGGCCAGGGATGCCCCATGATTATCTGGCGCCGTTGGCCCAACACGCGGGTGATGGTTTGACCGTCTATCTATACGATCAGTTTGGTGTCGGTCGTTCTGACGAGCCATCGCCAGGCGACTTTGACCGCTACACGGTCGCGCATTATCGGGATGAACTTGAAGCAGTGAGACAAACGATTGACCCCGCTGGTGGCCTTTACCTCTATGGGCAATCGTGGGGTGGGATGCTCGCTCAGGAATACGTCATCGAGTACGGTGAACACGTCGATAAACTCATCCTCGCGAACACACTGGCGGATACGCAAACGGCGTTCGAGTCGATGCGTAGCGTACTCGACGAACTTCCGGAAGAAGACCAAGCGACGATCGAATCCTGTGAGGCCACCCGAGCGTACGATGCGCCAGAGTATGAGGCTGCATTGGACGGCGCCTATCGGAGCCATGTCTGCCGGACTGAATCGTATCCAAAACCCGTCTTATCGACGTTCGACCGAATCAACCTTGACGTGTATGGGCTGATGTGGGGTCCGAATGAGTATGTTCTTCTTGACACTGCTCGGCTCCGTGACTGGGATGTGCGTGATGAAATTCAAACAATCGAGACGGACACATTGGTCTTGACCGGTGAATATGACGAGATTGCGCCGGACATTGCTGAGGGTATCGCTGAACGGATTCCCGATGCCGAGCTTCACTGTTTCGACGAAAGTAGTCACATGCCGTTCTGGGAACAACCGGAGGTACATTACGAGGTTCTCGAAGCATATCTCGCAAATGACGCCTGACCACGGGTTGCCGAAATCCAAAAACGGGAACTGTCGACGATGCAACGCTTACGGAAGTACGTGAGGGGAGGAGTGTAAGTCGCGTACGAATACGCACCGCTCCCCGAGATTACACAGAAGCCATCCTGCGATGGAAAACCGAACTTTCCCCTGCAATCCCCGAGTTCCTCGTCATCCGAACAGAATGTGAGCGAGGTACCACACACCGTGAAAGCACTGCCAAACAATATCCCAGCGTTAATAGTATACTGTGGGGGAATCCATTACCAGAGAAACTCCGTGACCCAACGTCTGTGTATTCATACCACCAATCGTAACCCAAGTCACGTCTGGCAGCAGTCCGATTGCGACGGTACTGGAGGGCTGTGAATGTCACATCCTCGGCCACGAACAGTCGTCTTTGCGGTCATTGCCTGTACGTTTTTTGTCGGATTTGGCGGCGGTGTGGTGTTTCCAATCCTCCCGAATTTAGGCGATGTGTTAGGTATTTCCGCATTTTTCGTCGGCGTAATCCTGAGTGCCAACCGCTTCGCGCGCGTCCTCGCCAACGCACCTGCTGGAGCACTCGTTGACCGAATCGGTACCCGAACACCCTTTATCGCAGGGTTGGCCATCGAGGGGATTGCGACGCTTGGCTACACCATCGCTCTGCAATCTACGCTTCCTGTGGCGTGGTTTCTCGGGGCACGACTCGCCTGGGGGCTCGGAAGTGCCCTCGTGTTCGCGACGGCGTATACGATCACCAACGACGTGAGTTCTGCGACCTCACGAGGAACGAGCATGGGCTTGGTTCGAGCCGGCATCACGTTCGGATTCCCTGCAGGGCTCGTTCTCGGGGGTGTGGTGAGCGACCTCTACAGTGTGTCGCTGGCGTTCACGCTCGCTGCTACCTTCGCGCTCGCTGCAAGTGTACTCGCTTACAGAATTATCCCTGAAACGCACGTCAGTGACGGCCGTTCGGCAGTGAAACCGTGGAACATCGATTGCAGCGCACCTGCGCTGACCGCGGGCCTGGTCAACTTCGGCCTCTACTTTTCGTATGCAGGGGTACTGTTCGCGACACTTGTTATCCTCCTTGACGCTCGCAACGTCAGCGTGTTGGGCTATTCCGCGCAGGGAACGTCTGGCTTCCTGATGGCAGCGACCGTCCTCGCTGGATCAGTCTTCATGTTGATCGGTGGCAAAGTGAGCGATACGCTTGGCGCACGGATTCCAATTCTCCTCGGATTTCTTGGCCTCGCATGTGGTGGCTTTCTTGTTCTTGCACTTGCGACCTCACCGGAATCACTGCTCGTAGGATGTCTTCTCATCGGTGCTGGGCAAGGTGGCGTCGGCGGCCCATTGATGGCGCTGTTGGCCGATCTCACGCCGGCTGATCGGATGGGACGCGCGACTGGCACGAACAATGTCCTTGGTGATATCGGTGGTGGACTCGGCCCACTTATCGCGTTACCGGCAGTTGAAACGATTGGCTTTGTGCCGATGTATGCGGCCTGCGCACTCATCCCGCTTGGTGCCGGACTTGTGTTGCTTGGCGGCGTGTATACGCATACTGGAGAGTTCAGTCCAGACGTTGGTGACGTTCCTGGTGACTGACGGAATGCGGCATTACCGATCAACGCCAGTGGGGCGATGACACGGCAGTAGGGGCAAAAGGTGCATGGCCGTGGATACGTCGACTGTGTGAGGAAGACGATCGCGATTATCAACAAGAGTTACTCGCACATCGGGACTGGAAAGGTCGGTCATATGAGTACCTCTGCGCGGAAAAGCTTAGCATTGATTCGAATTCGTATTCTCTCCACACATACATAATATAAATTATGTTATATATGATTCTTTGTTCAAATTGTAAACACACTTGAGGATAAATTACGAAAAATATGTGATATTTCTTAGTAGTCAACGTCGATAGAGTGAACCATGGTACCGCTGGCACTCATTGAACTCAGGTTTGGCGTTGCTGGCTTCCTCACATTCCTCGTTGCGGTGTAATGGGGAATTACCCGGAGAGATTATCGACAGGGACTTCGAGTTGGTACTTTTGCGGTTCTCTGGCTTGCGGCAGTACTGCTTAATGGGTGGCGCAATGCACTCATCATGGCGGTTGCGCTGGTGACACTGACAATAGTATGTTTACTGACACAATCTTCAGTCGAACCAGCAAGACAATGAGCTATCGAAGATGGGTGGTTTTGGCATCAGACAGGCATCCACCCATCTCAGTCTGACAGGAGAAGGGGGTGGGTGAAACAACTGCATTTCCCTTTCTGACAACCCTTCCGTCGATATAATAAATGATATTATAGCTCTTAACTGTTACTGTCACTAATTGGAATACTGATGGTTCAAACCTTCTCTGGTATTGCTAACTGATTCTGGGAAGGTCGAAGGAATCAGAGTCAATCGCAAAGACGAGGGCTATCTGCACATTCCGTTCACGCGCCTCTATTGGGTCGAGATGAGCGAAGACGAAGGCAAAATCGATTACTCGCCAGCGTAGCACCTGCACAAGTGGTCTGATTCCCAACGCATCCAGAAAGACGCGTTTTGACCCGCCGGTTCGAACCAGACATTGACAGGGGTAGACAATCCGGGGGTTTTACTGGTGGCTGTCCGAATTGCCGGCAGTGGACGCCGACGACATCAATCCGTACGCCAAGACCGCCCTCCAATACCAGCAGTATATCCCGCTCCCGCATAGCAAACGGGGCCTACGCTTGTTCCGCCTGCTCACTCGCTGGATCGCCAAGCTGCAGAATCGCGATCCACTGCCGGTCGGTGCAACGGACGACCGCACAATTCCTGGGCCAGACGCCCCTCTCGAACGCGATTGTACCGTCTTGACGAGTCGGGGCCGGTTCCGACCATCGTGTTCTTTCATGGCAGTGGGTTCGTCTTCGGGGACATCGCGACCCACGATCATCTCTGTCGGCAGTTGACTCGGGAAAGCCGCTGTGCCGTGCCGTCGGTCGCCTATCGGCTCGCCCCGGAACATCCGTTTCCGGCCGCGGTCGAAGAGACCTATGCAGCAGTCGAGTGGGCCGCTGCGAATCCCGATGCGATTGGGTCAACTTGGGAGCTTGCGGTCGCCGGTGACAGTGTGGGTGGCACGCTTGCGGCGGTGACGTCGCTGATGGCCGCCGAGCGAGATGGCCCTGAGCTTGCGTATCAAGCCCTGTTGTATCCTGCCGTCGGCGTTGAGCCGGGCAAACCGTCGATGGAGAAGCATACGGGCACGGTGTTGAGCGAGCGTGATTTGGAGTGGTTTCGGGCGTGTTACTACGAGAGCGAGATTCACGAACGGAATCCGTACGCGGATCCGATGCAGGCCGGTGACCTCTCTGGGGTGGCGCCCGCGACGATTTGCACGGCTGGGTTCGATCCGTTGCGCGACGGTGGGACAGCGTATGCCGAGCGGCTCATCAGTGAGGGGGTCTCCGTTCGGTATCGCAACTATCAGGCCATGATTCACGGGTTTCTCACCCAGCGAGGCATCGACCAGGCGCAGGACGCGATTGCAGAGGTTGGATGTGATCTCAACTATGTGTTGTCTGTGTGCTAACTCTCCAGTTTTGGTATTTGAAATTAAATATGGAAGTGGAACAGACACCACTACTTTCGATGTAATCCGCCGTTTTAGACCCCAATCAACCGAAACCAACCATTTATAATTTATAACTAATATATATTTATATAGTTTAGATAGAATATAATAAGATTTGCTGAAACACTCGTGTTGTGGCAGAACGAGGGTTTAATTGATAGCGTAGAGATTACCAAAAGGATGGATCCGAAATAGGGTTATCAGGCTGTTGCAACTTCTTGCCTAAGATACTTTTCTTCCCAGTCTCGTCTCGTTTCGATTTCTCGCTGGCCACGCTGAGTCAGCGTGTAGATGTTCGTCCGACGGTCTTTTTCGCTCTTCTCGATCAGGCCTTTGTCGACGAGTGTATCCAGATTTGGATAGAGTCGCCCGTGATGGACTTCTTTTTCGTAGTAGTCTTCGAGGTCATCTTTGATGGCGAGCCCATGTGGGTCGTCTAATCCGGTTACGACGTACAGGAGGTCGCGTTGAAAGCCAGTCAGGTCGTGCATTGTTCTCCCCATAGACATTGTCACGTATTCATAAAATATCTTATGGCATGTTGGAGGTCATCGACTGACCAGTTGGCTGCAGATGAAATCGCAAAATCGTCGGTGGGCTATAGTCAGAAACCGGAATCCAAATGCACGAAACACTTACAACGATGGTAGCGACGTGGGAACAGCAGGGACTCGATCCACATGATTAACTGACGACGGTGCTCGGAGGACAACGGCCGGATTCACAAATAGAGGCATCGACGAGGGAAATCGCCAAACAGGCACTCTAGCAGTGGCTGAGGGATGTTTCTATCCATCACAGGGATGAAAGCAGGAGAGAGGTGTCAATGGGGTGACTCTCTACCATGAGCGTAAGTCGTACTGGAGTGTATACTATTTGCAAATTTCCTATAATTTTTTATATAAATATATTAATATTTTTAGTTGGGAGGAAAATAGTACGCCCGTCAAATGTCGGTGCTCAGATCCACCATTCTCAACTTCGCGGACCAAGCGGCGAAGCTCCTCGCACGTCTCACGAGCAGCGGCGCCGTCGAACCCACTGGTTCGGGAACGTTCGTCTACAAGAGACAGACGTAGACACGCAGATACCCATATTTTTTGCTCCAATCCGTAGCCTTTTGATCAGCTAGTTAGGTATCTCTCATGAGGGGCGTACGACTCGCTAACACAGAGACCACACTTCAAACGCCCCTCGACGAACGTGGGAACGCGACAAAGCCGATTCAACTCACCCCTACCCATCCACGTTCTCGGGTGAGTCGAACAATCATGATATTACCCTCCATGAATTAGCAGCTATAGCTGTTAACAAAACGAAGCCCATACTTTCATATTGTAGGGCGGCAAGCGACGATAGTAGGTAGGAAACAGCAACACACCTTGCATGCAACTCGCCTGTCTGGCAGCAAGATAAAAATGGACGTAGGGCACCGAACCCATCCATCCCACGTTCTACGCTCCATCGTCACAGGGGACACCATTGCCATCTTTGCATGTCCCCTGGGAAGCTCAGGCATTCGCGCAGAAGGAATTATCGTAATGGTGGATTGGGCGAGCACTGCAAGTGACACTATCGTTGAGTTCACCGCTCAGACTGAATAAGCGATCACACGCTTCCTCTCTTCGACCAAAAGACAGAGAGAGGCGATTGACCAGCGGTTTCACGGTACTGTGAGGCGAACGTCGCAGGATCATCCGATTCGAAATGGTCATACTAACCGACCACGAGAATCGGACTAGCAGATGAGTGACACTCCTCCTAATCCAAACGATGTCAGCACAGACCGGGACGTTCTCCAAACGACGATTGAATCGTGCGAACACTGTGGGAAAGAAACTGAACACCGGATTTCCATTGAATTAGTAACTGAAAGCGAAGACCGAGACAATGACGACTACTCGCGAGAACCGTATCGTCTCGCTGAATGTTGTCACTGCGGTCACAGAGAAAAGCAGCGGGCAAACAATATCTAGTGCTTCGTCAACCATAGATTGTTAAGAGACAATCTGTTAGAGAGGATATGGTAAACAAGGAGTATACGGTTGATCTTTCAGACGAGGAACGCACCGAGCTCGAATCGTTCGT
>NZ_JBPEHH010000131.1:0-8809 GCF_054177595.1 Haladaptatus ordinarius
GTTCGGTTCTCTCCATCTGTGGACTCTAGTTCTCCTTCACTCAGCTACTACACCAACGTTCACTCTGGTCATCCGTGACTCAGCACAGCTCACGAAGCGACGCTCGGGAAGTACCGATAGTAGCGTTCGGTCCGGTCGACATCGTGGTACTGGACAAGCCACTGTTCAAGGAATACGACACCGGCTTTGTGCGGGGTTTTCTCGCCAAGATCGCCAACGCCCGGGTTCACAGCCAGTGATCGATCGAGGAAGGTTCGACCGGCTGGCAACACGGTGTAGTACGTCTGCCGGAAGGCGCGATGCTTTTCGAGGAATCCCTTCTGTATGAGCGTCTCTACGTCGAGATTGGCAAACGGGTCGTCGAAATCGGCCATACTTTCTGTGAGCGAGTACTCCTCAAGCTGGTGGTTCATCGCATCGAGCACGAGGCCCAAGAACGCTGCTTCATCGCGTGTTACACCCTCCGCTCGAAGCGTCGTATCGGGAATGTTCGTCGTCGCTTCGTTGAAACGACCTGCTGCCGTCGTATCTGGAACCTGTGTCTGTTCGGGTTCTGAACGTGGCTCTGACGTCTCTTCCTCCGACGGGACGGATTCAGCAGGCGGATCGAGCGATGCAAACTCCTGGATAGAAATTTCAATGCCGTAGTCTTCGGCATGGGCAGCGATTTTCCGGAGTCGATCAAGGAGGTCACTGGTCGAATCAGTCGTCTTGTGAGCCCGACGAGCGGCGACGAAAACCTCGTCTTTCGATGCGAACTGACAGCAGGCGCTCGCTCGTCGCTTCTCAGCATCAGCATATTCGGTGCCACAGAGATCACAGACGTAGCAATCGGTCTCCGTATTGTAGCGAACGTGCTCGGAGAGTGCAGCGTTGCTCGATCGTTCGGCCTCTTCGTCTGTGTCCCTCGGCTCTTCGTCTGCGTCTGTGGTTTCTGGTTCTTCTTCGCCAGTTTGTCCATTCTGGGCATCTGTTTCTGTCTGATCAGACGACGGGGGGGTCGGTGTGCCTTCGGGTGGTGACTGCTCCGTCGTCGGAGCGCCGAACATGGAAGCGCGTCCGAAATCCTGTTCGTCACTCGGCCGGTCGCTGGCTGGTGTGTCTTCTGTGTCCGATGCTACCTCGCCGTCTGCAGCTGTGCGTGTGTCGTCACTCACATCGCTTCCACCGAAGAAGGGTGTCTCGGCTGGAGTGCCACCGTCGGCAGCTTCAGCGTCGGCTGTGTGCTCTTGAAACCCGTCTGTGCCTGCAGTGTCCGCATCACCCATCTCTGCAAGCGTGTCCCGTGCATCATCATGCCCGATCTTGCTCGGGCGATCGGGGATGCTGCATTCGGTCTGGGTTCGTCGTCTGACCTGTGGACGGGCCATCTCTTCAAAGAGGTGGCGTGCATCACCGGCGAGCGGCTCATCACTTTCCGGATGTCCCTCGGGAATTGGCAACGGAGCAAGCGAGAATGTCGTGGGATCTGTTTCACCAAAGCCGGGGCTCGGCAGTTGCACAACCCACTCACCAGACGGTAATCGTTGTATCCGCTTGCTGAGGTCTTGTTTAGACAAATTCTCATGGGCCATCGATTTCGCGAGCTCATCGTCAACCTCGATGTTCCCGATGATTTTCGTCTTCACGTTGTTCAAAATCTCTTTATACGGTCGATTCGACCGACTGTGATCGTTTACTTGATCGGGGTACTGCATGATCAGGCCAAGACTCACCCCAAAGCCCCGTCCTTGGGGCAAGAATTCCTCATAGACGAGTTCGGAGGTTGCAACCGCTGCTGCCTCTTCAATAATAACGTTCGCAATCTTCTCGTCACTGGCCATTGGGTCTCCCTCGTCTGTCCTGCTTTCATCGGACCATCCCTGCGCAGCATCCCAGAGGTTGCTCAGCAGAACCATCGTTAGCGCGTTACGCGAGTCAGTACGCAACTCACCAATATCGAACAGAATCACTGCATCTTCATCGAAGAAGTGCCGAAAGTCGAAGACATTCTCGGTGTATTCGTTAGCTTCGTCGTCCCACTCAGAGACGTGATTGAAGATCTGATAGAGGTGTTCGAGTTCGACCAGTTTGTTCAATCGATTTGCCGCCCCACCCATCGACTGCTGGAATTGCGCCTCGTCCAACTCACATTGCTGAAGTAACGCCCGCTCGATGTGGGCATTCTCCGCACAAATTTCCGGGAGGACACGCTCATGGCGCATCTGATACACAGCCTCAATGAGTGTATCAAGGCTGAACGCATCCTGGCCGTATTCCTTGTCAAACAGTGCTTTGATCAAGAACGTCAGGATCTCGTTCGCAACAAATGCTCGATCGTGCGTTTCTGTCCCGAGTATCAGCCGCATGACTTCGTGAAAATGCTCGACGGTATCCTGGATTGCATCTTCACGGCGGCGGCCCATCGCAAGCTTGGGACGAATATCGAAAAACGAGAATGCTGGTAACATCTCCGGCGCATCGAAGTGATAGACGCTATCGAGCGAGCCGAATTTCGCGTAATGCGCTTTGAGATAATTTTCGACCATCCCATCGCCTTTCGACTCAAGTAACACCGTTGGCCCCCCGACGTGCTCGCTCAGTGTCAGCATATCATTCAAGACGCTTTTGGACTTTCCGGAACCAGTCGAGGCGGCGCGAAGATAGTGGGTGACGAGCGTCGATATGTGGACGTACACCGCGTCATCAAGGGGTTGGTTTCGATCTTTGAGCGGCAGACCAATCGCCATCCCGGGTGCTGACAACCGGTCCAGCATTTCCGGTGCTGGGAGTGACAACGGCTGGCGGAGTCGCTCCTTGCCGCGAGTACCACGGGCGCCCTCAGTGGTCAATGCATGGGCACTCGGTACAGCCACAAAATTGGCCAGTTCATCTGCATTCAAAATGAGCTCCGGGCGCGTCCGTCCTTTGGGTGAGGTCTTGAGTGATCGATCGAGCAGCCGTTGTAGTTCTTTCTTGGCCGGATCGCGAATATTGGTCAGTCCTTTCGTGAGACGCTTCCCGTCGAGTTCATAGTACGCCCCATCGAGATGATTGAACGCGTTCGCAAGCGCGTCGACCTCACTCTCGACCGTTCCGATCGTCGTCTCAGTCGCGTCCGCGGGTGGTATCCCCGCTGCACGCATGTTTACCAGATACGTCTGGGACGGGTTTTTCTGGTCGATGAGTGTTTGGCGAGAAGCCTTCCCACCACTCGGAGCGTGTGGTGACTGGCCGATATTCTCCCCGATCTGCGGTGCATCTCGGCCACGACGTCGATCACGAATTTCTTCTTCGTCATAGCCCCGAAGCATATCTCGAACGTTGGTCTTCGTGGTCTGGACGAACCCATCACGTTTCGTCTGAATATTCTCTTTGCGTGTATTGGCCGCGCTCTCCCAGTCCGCATACCGAGTGAAGAGCACTTGCAAAACGGTGGGGGCACTCGCTTTCGCAAGCCGCTCGACCGCCGTTGCAAGCGGGGCTTTTGCCGATGCACTGTCACCGTGCTGTGTCGCATGGAGCTGGGAATACTGTTTTAACGGGGTCATCCAGTCGCCAGTGCGCTTTCCAATGCCCCGCCATTGGACTGCAATTGGTGTTCGGGTCAGCAGTTCTGATCGCGCATCATCGATGGACTCGGCCGAGTCTTCGTCCGTATCGGGATCCCGGGTGGATGGCCCAAGTAGTTCGTCGGGAAGTAGGAGTTTTTCCTCTGAAAGGTTGTAACTCGCCGGATATGCGGTGGTCAACTCCGAGCGGATTGTCGACAAGAGCGATGCATCAGTGGCACCGAGATAGAAGCGGACCGGCGTTTGGTTCCCCTGTGTGAGTGCGAGGAATTCGAACGTCGGGGCATTCTTCCGCGGATCATATTTGACCTTCCAGCCAGACTTCAGTTTGCGCAGGCCGGCGAGTCGGGAGATGATATCGGAGGGGGTGACACGTTCGTGGGCTGGTTCGATTCGAATGTAGCGACGAGTGGTTGTCATGGGTGGTGAATTGATTCCTGTAATTTCGTGCGTTAGCTGGTGGGTGCAGTGGATTCGTGAGCCTGTTCGAGCAGTGATTGAGGAATGTCGTACTCTGCGGCGCGTCCGTCCGCAAGCAAATAGGAAACATCGCCTGTGTCGAGCGCATTCTGCTCGATCAGGTATTCCCACGGATCGAGGTCTTCGTCGAGCACGTGGACGGCAAACTCATCAACGTGGAGCTGAATGCGCTTCTTCCAATCATTGACGAGCAATAGGCTCTCCGAGTGAGTCCCGTCCTCACCAGTCTGTGCGGAGGCGATGAACCGCTGTTCGTTGTGGGTGAGATCGTGGACGGCGATCATCTCCTCGCTCACTGATTCGTGCCGGAAAATCTGCTTGATGTTACAGAGATTGTAGATCTCGCGAGCTTTCTCCAGTGCGTCTGCAGACTGCTCGGTTGACTCAACGAGGAACTCGTCTACTGTCTGGGAGATCAGCGTCAATCCGGTGTTGAAGTGGCGACTATGTCGGATGAACAGGTCGATCAGATCTGTCGTGGCTGCTCGACGCAAGAGGTAGTGTGCCTCATCGATCGTCACCTGCGTCCGGCGATCGCTGCTTTGAGCTCGCTGGTAGATCCAGTCGAACATCACGTGCATAAACAGCGGCGCTTGTCCCGTATCGGAGAACATCGACATATCGATGGTCACCAACCGATTGTCTAGTTCGACGTTCGTCCGGCCGTTCAGATTCGCGTTCTCGCCGCCCTCTTGGAAGGCTTCAAGCCCAAGAAGGAGTTGGTAGGCAAGCCGCTCATCAGTCTCTCGGAACCGATCGGCGATATCCTGCACTTTCGAAGCAACTCGTCGTTTGTCGGCATCAGGATGATAGCCGAGGAACTCAGTGGGATCATCGCCATCGGTGATGTGTTCGAGAATATCGATGATATCCCCGATTATTGGACTCGTGTTCTCGTGGGTCGCTGGATCCTCGGTGATTCCGTACTGGTAATAGGAAAGCAAGACGGCACGCCGTAGGATCCCCTCTTGTTCATTTGAGAGGGCTTGGCCGTCACCCGAAGCAAAATGCAGTCGGAACAACTCCATTACCGATCGATACTTTTTGAGGAACGGATCTTCGACAACGTCGTCGATCCCACGACGGATTTCGAGCGGATTGATCGTGTTCTCGCCACCAAAGCGGATCACCTGTCCACCGAGATCCTCTGCAAAGTCGACGAAGTCAGCGAGCGGATCGAGGACGAGAAGTTCTATTTCCGGATCCATCATCATGCGATGGAACATTTCGTATTTCTCGGCGAACGTCTTCCCTGAGCCCATCTCTCCTGCAATCACTTTCGAATACGAGGAAAAGCGATAGCGATCAAGGAGAACGGGGGTATGTGTTCCGTCGAATCCGTAGTAGACGCCCTCGTTATCCGCTAGTGCAGGCTCAATGAATGGAAACATGGTGCCGACAGCCGTCTCCTGCATCAGTTGGGTGGCTTTGATCGGGTCATTCCCAAGTGGCGCCAGAGCGTCTTGTGACTCAACTTGGCGCTTCTCAAGGGGGACGGCTTCTGTATTCGCCTTGGCGATGATCTCCAAGGCGCGCTCAGTCGCCTCGTTCAATTCCTGCTTTGAATCGGCGATGATCTCGAAGTAGATGGCAAACGTGAACAGCTTCGTCTCGCCCCGGATGATATCCCAGATGAGATCGGAGACGGCCTCGTGGTCGGATTCGAGTTCGTGGGTATCACTCTGATTTTTCTCATCTTTCCGATAGAGACGGGCGCGGAGTTGTGTGAGGCGATTGCGGAGTTTCCGCAGAATCTCATGGGAATCCCGCGGCCGGATATGCTGTGTGACTCGAATGTTGTCGTGCGTCGTATAGAGGTCGTCAAGCCACCCAAGTGGGACACGCTCCGGATAGCCATGGATGGTCATCGTGCGGACGTACTGACCACCACGCACCATGTACCCCGACTCTAAGAACCCTGATTCCTCGGAGATCTCGTGTGGAGCGATGATATCCCGATCAGCGAGCGAGCGTTCCGTCTCGTCTTGGAGAACGCCGAGACGAATCTCACCGTCCTCGGCCGCTTCGAGTTTGAGGAGATGTTTCGCTTGGGCCTGGATGTTTTCCTTGGACAACTCATCGCCATTCGCTTCGAGAATGGCGGTCGCCCGGTCGAAAACCTCATCATCGATTTCATCGAGCCCAGGCTCACTATCCAGCCCCGGAATGAGTGACCGGAGACGGGAACCCATCGTTAGATCTCCCCCTTAGAGAATGTCGCATGATCAAAGCGGTCGAACTCCGGTTTGACGTGATTGTAGTAGTGGTACAGGATTTCCATCGTCTCCTGGCGAGTGTTGACCAGCTCTGTTGTGACGTCTGTCCGTCCAAGCTTGTCGATGACGCGGCGCTGGCGATTGTGTACTTCACGAATACACAGCTCGGTTTCTGCGTTCTCGTGGTTCTTGACCCACGGAAGGCGTTTGAGAATGTTCGCGCCGGCAGATCCGATAACCGGGAGCGTACTCAGCTGGTTGAGCACGCTTCCAGTATCCAGGTTTGTCGTAACCTGTGCGGCGTTGACGCGGATGACGATGTAGTAGTCTCGAGTCTTGATCCCAGAGCCGTCAATGTTGTCCTGTGCCCACTGGATGTAATATCGGCGTCCATACTGGAGAATCGGGGACTGTCCTCGTGCAGCAACGCTTGTGCCACCGCGAATGAACTTGTTGTAGTGTTCACCCAGGTCAAACTCCCGGGGATAACAGGGAATGGCGATCGCCCAGTCAAGCGCCATCAGAAACGAGATGTAGTCGCTCATGACCTGTCGGCGTTGCTCATAGTTGAGTGTGAGCCAGTTCCGGGGTTTGACTTTCACGAGTCCAATGTAGTCTTCGTCGTCGACTGCGATGCCATCATCACGAACGTAGTCAAAGCCGAGTTGCGCTTGTGTCGTCGTCTTCTTGTTGAGTTTGTCTTCGAGGTGGAATTGGTCTCGAGCACGCGCTTCGTCACGCGCCGTTGGGAGGTCCGTGTCAATTGCTTCGAGGGCGGCATCCATCGTTCGGAGGACGTCCAAATCTGATTCAGGCCGTTCGGCATCGGTTCCAAGGTCACGATCGGCTATCCCGAGCGCTGTCCGTACAGTGGGACCGTCAGAGGATGGCTGTGTCGTGGCTGATCCATCGGTTGCAGTCGTAGAATCAGATTCAGTCGTCTCGGTCTCTGCTTCGTCTCGACTGGCAGACTGTCCAGTAGTGGCTGTCGAGGTTTTAGTGGCAGGTGGTGGTGAATCCATGGTTGTTTACTGATGGGAGTCGTGGTCGTCTTCCGCTTCGATCGTCTCGATGTCGAGGCCAGCGTGGCGGACACCAACCACATCTTGAGTTTTCGCCGTTTCTGTGGCGGGTCGTGTCCGGCGATTTCGATACGTGGTGGTTCCGAGGTAATAGTGCACACAGGCTCGTGCGTAGCTCAGTGGCCGCTGGGCAGCAGGCGTAATGAGGAGAATCACGACACCGAGAGCGAGCGCAAGGCCAGTGGCAATGAGAAAGAGATCGCCCGAGGCGCCGAGACTCTGGGCAATACCGAGGCCGAGAAACGGAATGACGAGTGCTTCGCCAATATCACGGGCAGTCAGACCGAAGATGAGCTTCGTGTTGATGATCTGGCCGGCGATTGGGAACGTTTCCATTTGGATATTATATTATGTCGGAACTAGTTAATAATTACTCCACGTGTCGGCTTTTGTTTTAATTCTCACTAACACTAAGGTATTATTCTAACCACAGTGTGTCCCACAAGAGCCGACGTACACCAGTTCCCCCCGCAAAGCAACAAAGCGAGATAATTAGTCGAAGAAAGAATTATTTCGCTTGAGCACATATACGCTAGTATGCCGACTGACCCACCGTTCTCGGATCGTCCACCAATCGAGGACCTCGAATCGGTCTTCACCGACGCTCCCTCGACCGAAGAACGCATCTATAGTCTCCTTGTGCAGAACACGGGCGGTGTGAGTGCCCCAGACGTCGCCGAGCAACTCTCGTGTTCAACAGACACTGCTCGCAAGTACCTCAACTGGTTCACTGAACTCGGCGTCGCGACGAAACGCGACGGCCGGCCAGTCCAGTATGAACGCAACACAGAGTACTTCGAATGGCGGTACGTGAGTGAACTCGCCAACACCCATTCGCTGGAGGACCTCAGAGGGAATGTGCTCGAAATTCGGGATCAGCTCAAAACGTTCCGTGATCGCTATGACGCCGATAATCCAGCCAGCATCGACGTCGTTGAGGCGGCCGATCGTCTCGACATTGATCTCGAGGAAGCGTGGGACGACCTTTCGACGTGGGCGAGCCTTGAGGAAGAACTTCGACTCCACGACCGCGCTCGCCGTCGTCTCAGTGACCGCGCTGAAGCGAGCGCTGACTAAAGATGGGTTTTCACGACGCGCATACTCCCGCCGGGAGTGTTGACCGAACAATCCTTATGAGTATTAAACAGCGCTTGGATACCGCGGCCTACATCGGCACCACTACCATCTCGTTGAAACACGGGAAACCGACGCTCACGGCGACATTCATCCAAGACTATTTTCCACCGGACGTCGAGGACGCCTACTACGATATTCGCTGGTACACGAGTGGCGACTTCGAACTGCATTATCAAGAGAACTGGAGCGACGAACGAGGATGGAAACGCCGGTGGGACAAGCATCCATTCGTATTCGGTTAAGAGGCTAAATCGCAAGCCGACGGCTACCTGAACTCGTAGAGCGAAGGGGAGGTTGTATGAGACTCTCCCCGGATGCAATTACATCGCTGCTGACTTCGCTC
>NZ_JBPEHH010000132.1:0-8784 GCF_054177595.1 Haladaptatus ordinarius
AGTTGGACGTCATGAGAATCCTTACGCTGTACAGGAGTTTCAGCTAGATAAGATTTATGTCATATGGCTCGAAATCCAGAGAATCTGAGTCATCCCGTCGATGTTTCTTGGACAGGCTCGTCAACACCGTCATTAATGGTGCCTAATATTTTCTGCTTGAGTGTTGTAAACCCCTTGTCGTATGTTGGATCACCTGTATTCCCCGCTCGAATCAACGCTTTCTGTGCATCGTCGATATAGGAGGGCGTACTCCGCTGACGGCACTCGATACCCCGATACTTATACTCATCTTCGCCAGCAATCTTTCCGAAATACTTCGTCAACGCACCCGCATCCGAATCACACAATGGAACGAACGCTATCCAGTCGTAGTGGGCTTCATGCTCAAGCCGAATCTCCACTTGCTCGGAAATCTCCAATGCAAGTTCAGACAGCTATGTTTGTTCCCTAGCGATCGAATAATAGCTGTTGACGAAAGGAAATCTGAGAAGCTCAGTCTACATATATCCACCATTACAATTGATTTGAGCGCAATCTAACCCCACATATCCCAAAGCTCGGATTTTCCTGCTAAATAGTTAGTTGAGCAACAGCTATGTACAGTGCTAGCGAACATCCTATTGGAACCTAATTATTAATAGTTAGGAATTGCGGAGGCGAGAAACCATGGTAACAGTAAAAGGGGGAAACGATGAGCAATAAGTCAGGGGTCGCCGATCAAGTTATTTCACTGCCAGAGGGCGGTGGTGCTCTCTCAGGGATCGGAGAGAAATTCTCACCCGATCTATTCACCGGAACAGGGAATTTCACCGTTCCTATCGATCTTCCTGCCGGCCGAAACGGATTCCAGCCAGAGCTGAGTCTCAGCTATAGCACGGGCAATGGAAACGCCCCCTTCGGACTCGGCTGGGCACTCAGTGTCCCAGGAGTGAGTCGAAAGACTTCGGATGGTGTGCCCATTTACGACGATTCGGCCGATACGTTCGTCCTCTCGGGTGCTGAGGACCTCGTTCCTATCAAAGAACTCCTCACTGCAGACGGAGAAAAACAAACCCGATATAGACCACGGACGGATGGTTTGTTCGCCCGGATCGACCATCATCAAAGCGACAGCGACGATTTCTGGAAGGTCTGGAGTAAAGACGGGCTCAAAAGCATCTATGGAACACCGTCGGCACGCAGAAATGATCCGGCGACGGTCGCCGACCCAGAAAAACGCGGTTCTTCGACCCAAAGACCATATGCGTGGCATTTAACGAGAACAGAAGATCCGTTCGGGAACCAGATTGTCTACACATACGATAATTCAGAGCGAGAAATCAAAACTGAAGAGCTGCGGCAATGGGATCAGACGTATCTGAAGACAATCCGATACGTTGATTTCGGAGACAGCGAAGAGACGACGAAATATCTCGTGTCGGTGTCGTTTGAGTACGAGGACCGTCCAGATCCCTTTTCAGGCTATCGAGCCGGGTTTGAGATTCGGACCCGACGGCGGTGTTCTCGAATAGTTATCCGCACACACGCCAACCAGAACGGAACGTCCACCAATGAAGAATCAGAGATCAGAAAGGGAACGCTTGTTCGGAGTTATCGGTTCGTCTATCAAGACCAACGAGAAGAGTTGGCGGACAGCGTCCCGCTGAATGGCGTCTCATTACTCAGCCAAATCGTCGTCACTGGACACGATGGAGATGAGACGGAACAATTACCCGCACTCGAATTCGATTACACGGGATTCGACCCTGATGGACGCGACTTCTTTCCAGTTGAGGGCGAACTCCCAGCACGATCATTGTCCAGTCAGGATCTCGAACTAGCCGACCTCTTCGGGAACGGATTGCCCGATATCCTTCAAATAAACGGAACAGTGCGGTACTGGCGGAATCTCGGCGGTGGACGATTCGACGATCCACGGCCGATGAAATACTCTCCTGCAGGGCTCCAACTCGCCGACCAGGGTGTCCAGTTGATCGACGCAGACGGTGATGCTCGGATCGACTTGCTGGCAACCAAGAGTGGGATTTCGGGATACTTTCCGCTGCAATTTGGTGGCGGGTGGGATACGGACTCATTCCAGCGATACGACGAGGCGCCGAGTTTCAACTTGGAGGATTCGCAGGTAAGCCTTGTAGACCTCGATGGAGATGGCGTGACGGATGCGGTCCGGTCGGGCAGCCAGTTCGAATGCTTCTTCAACGACCCGCAGGAGGGCTGGACCAAGACAAAACCAGTGTCGCGGAAAGCATTGGAAGAGTTCCCGAACGTCAATTTCGCGGATCCACGAGTCAAGTGGGCTGATTGTTCTGGCGACGGTCTCCAAGATATCGTCCTCGTACACGACGGTAACATCGAATACTGGCCAAATCTCGGCCACGGGGACTGGGGTCCTCGCATCCATATGCGGAACAGCCCGCGCTTCCCGTATGGCTATCGCCCGGAGCGAATCCTACTAGGCGATGTCGATGGCGACGGGCTCGCTGATCTCGTGTACGTCGGCGCTGAAGAGGTAACACTCTGGATCAACAAGAGCGGCAACGAATGGAGTGACCCCATCGAGTTCGATGGGACGCCGCCGGTCACGGATATGGACGCGGTCCGACTCGTGGATTTGCTTGGGACAGGAGTCGCGGGACTGCTTTGGAGTAGCGATGCTCAGTCCGGTCGCGACAATATGTTCTTCCTCGACTTTACCGGTGGTACGAAACCGTACCTTCTTGACGAGATGGACAACCACATGGGTGCACTCACCCGAGTCGCGTACGCTCCCTCGACGGAGTTCTATCTCGAAGACGAGGCAACTCCCGAGACACGCTGGCAGACACCGCTTCCTTCGCCGGTCCAGGTCGTTGATCGCGTCGAATCGATCGATTTGATTTCTGGTGGGAAACTCACTACTGAGTATCGCTACCACTACGGCTATTGGGACGGTGCCGAGAAGGAATTCCGCGGCTTTGGGCTGGTCGAACAACGTGATACCGAGACGTTTGAGACTTACAACGAGCCCGGCTTACACGGTGACGAAGTTGAGTTCGTCTCGGTTGGTTCCGACGATCGCGACCAGTTCTCCGAGCCGACGCTGACGAAGACGTGGTTCTATCAGGGACCGATCGGTCCCGAGTTCGGCGAGTGGTATGAGGTCGATTATGGAAACGAGTATTGGCCCGGAGACGTACCAATGCTCACGCGAGCTGACTCCGATTCTCCAGTCGAGCTGCTGGACTCTCCGGATCTCACGCGGCGGGACAAGCGCGACGCGCTTCGGGCCCTTCGGGGTCGAATCCTACGGACGGAGCTCTACGCGCTGGACGGGTCGGCGCTAGCGGATCGACCGTACACGGTCACCGAACAGCAACACAGCGTTCGCGAAGTGATCGACCCCGAAGATAGCGATGGCGATCCGATCGAGGCGGAGCGACGGGTCTTTTTCCCCCATTCCACCGCAACGAGAACCACGCAATGGGAGCGCGGCGACGATCCGATGACGCAGTATTCGTTCACTGGCGGATATGACGAGTACGGACAGCCGCGGTTCTCGATCGAAATTGCAGAGCCCCGGCTCTCGGAGCATCAGCGGCTCGACGGGCCCGATCCATATCTTGGAACCTTCACAGTTACCAACTTCGCAGAAGTGAACGACGACAACCAGTACATGGTTGACCGGGTGATTCGATCTACTTCTTACAAAATCGAGGAAACAGATGAAATCTCCAAGTGGAAAGATGAACTCCGACCCGATATCGAACAGGTGTTCAATGGCGAATCATTGCCCGACAGAGAAATCGCCGGTCAGACGATCACCTTCTACGACGGAGACAACGGAGACGAGTTCACAGGACTTCCGTTCGGGGAACTTGACGACTATGGAGCTGTAACTCGGACGGAAACGCTAGTTCTCACCGAAGAGATACTCGAAGCTGTATATCCCGACGGTGATGGGGTCTTCAACGGAAACGAACTGCCCTATTTCGCGACCGATGGCAATCCAGAGTGGCCCGATGACGTGCCATATCCCGAGGCGTTCAAAGAGCGGTATAAATCGGTGTCCGACGAGACTCGAACCGCTTACGATGGTGAGGAGTTGGTTCCGTCGCCGCTCGGCTACGGGTTCTCGGACGGCAGCGGGCCGTTCGAGCGAGGGTACTACGTCGCGACCGAAAGACGACAATACGACTTCCAGAGCGGTGACGGAGAGCGGGGCTTGGTTACTGCCACGATGGGGCCATTAGGTCGAAAGGTGGGCACTAAGTTCGAGCAACGTACCGACATCGAACACGATGCGGAGTTCGCCCTCCTTCCGATAATGGTCACCGATCCAGTGGGCTTGACGACCGAGGTGACCGAGTACGACTACCGGCTCTTCCAGCCGCTCGAAGTCGTCGACCCGAACGGGAACCGAACGCGGAACGCGTACTCGCCGCTCGGCCTGCTGGATCGTACGGCAGTCATGGGGAAAGAAGGTGAGGAAGTGGGTGACACGCTCGAACAGCCAGGAATGCAATTCGAATACGACCTCCTGGCGTTCGAGCACGAGGGACTCCCCGCATCCGTACGCTCCATCGCGCGGATCGACCACCGCTGGGATATTATCAAGGAGGAGAACGAGGAGCGTCTCGCGAACGGTGAACTGGAACTAACGACCGACGAGATTGCGAATCTGTTCCCGGAGACAGAGATGGAGAAGTTCCCTGAACGGTTCATCCAGACCGTCGAGTACTCGGATGGGTTCGGTCGGATCGTCCAGACTCGAACGCAGGCCGAGGACGTTGTCTTCGGGAATTCGGTGTTCGGTGGGTTCGAGGAGAGCGAACTCGAGGACAACGAGATCGTGGGCCGAGAACTCGCTCCCGGAGAGGGACCGCGCGTCGTGGTGAGCGGGTGGCAGACCTACGACAACAAGGGCAACGTTGTCGAGCAGTACGAGCCGTTTTACGCGACTGGGTGGGACTACCTCTCGCGTGCGGAAGCCGAGGACGCCAAGACCGAATTGGGTGCGGACGAGCCGTCGGTGTTCGGGAGCGCGGTCCGGATGTACTACGACCCGCGCGGCCAAGTCGTCAAGACCGTCAACCCGGACGAATCTGAACAGACCGTCTTCTACGGTCGGATCGAGAAGGACGAACTGGAGACGCCCGAGACGTTTTCGCCCTCGCCGTGGGAGGCATACACCTACGATGCCAATGACAACGCCGAGCGGACGCACGACAACGACGATGGCGACGCCAGCGGCGATCACGTCGCGTTACCGAGCGAGTACGAGCACCACTGGAACACGCCGTCTAGTATCCTCATCGATGCACTCGGTCGGACGATCGAGACTAACGCACGGAACCGTACAGAAGACGGAGGAGAAATCCTTCGACACCGCACGTTTTCGACGTACGATATCCGGGGGAACGTTCTCTCAGTGATTGACGCGCTCGGTCGGGAGGCGTTCAGGTACACGTACGATCTCGCCGACACTCCGTTGCGGACAGAGAGCATCGACGCCGGTGTCTCGGTTGTGGTCGTGGACGCCGCGGGGAGCGAGACCGAACGCCGCGATAGCAAAGGTGCGATGGTTCTTGGAGCGTTCGACGAACTCAACCGCCCGACTCACCTCTGGGCACGGGATAGAGAGCCTGAGGAGGACGAGTCGGCGGAACAGATGACACTCCGACAGCGGGTCGTCTATGGCGACGCGTCGGACGAGGAGACGGAACGAGAGGCGAGAAAGGAGAGCAATCAGCTGGGTGTGCCGTACAAGCACTACGACGAGGCGGGGGTGATGACAGTCGACAAGTACGACTTCAAAGGGAACATGTTGGAGAAGGAACGGCGGGTCCTTTCGGACAAGGCGGTCTTGACCATGCAGCCGGTCGACTGGGAGCCAGAGAGTGGATCGACGTTCGCGGAGCGGGCCGAGGAGCTACTGGAGGAGAATGGGTACGAAACGTCTGCACGATACGATGGGCTGAATCGCGTCACTTCGATGCGATACCCTGAGGACGTGGAGGGTGACCGGAAGGAACTGCGCTCAGAGTTCAACCGTGCGGGCGCATTAAAGCGCGTCGAACTGGTGCACAATCTCGACGGTGACGAGACGGTCGAGACGTTCGTTGAGCGGATCGCCTACGACGCCAAGGGGCAGCGGTCGCTCATCGCGTATGGGAATGGCGTGTTGACGCGGCACGTTTACGATCCGGAGACGTTCCAGCTCGTCCGGATGAAGACACAGTACTACGACGTGGAGGAAGCGACCGACCCGCCGACGTATGAACTGCTCGACACGGTCTCCAAGCGACGGTTGCAGGATCTCTCGTACACCTACGATCTGGTCGGGAACATTCGGAGAATCGTCAACACAACCCGGAACAGCGGCGTGAGCGCGACCCCGGACGAGTTGACGCGGGAGTTCAAGTACGACGCACTCTACCAGCTTACCTTCGCGTCCGGACGCGAGTGCGCCGAACTCGGAGGCGGCCGACCCTTCACAGGCGTTCAACCGTGCGGATTTGGCGCGAATCACCTAACTCCGACCTTAGAGAACGGCCCCAACCTGACGTTACCATACTGGGAGCGCTACGACTACGACCCGGCTGGGAACCTGCTCTCGATGCGACACGCTGATCACGGAAACCGGAACGGGGAAGTCCGGTGGACGCGCCACTACGGGGTTGAAGGATCTGCCTCCAACTGGAACGTCGAGTGGCCGGCTCGGCTGGGAGCTTGGACCGCAATTGACGTGGTCTCCCGAGAATCGACGTGGCAAGAAGCCTATGGAAATCGAATGACACACGTCGGCACTGACGACGCGGGCGCGGGGCAGACGCATTTCTATGACGCGAACGGAAATATTCGCCGGGAGAAGGAGAATGGAAATCGACTGTACGTGTGGGACTACGCCGACCGGCTTTGCTCATTTAGCGAGGGGACTCTCGAAGCGAAATACTGCTACGATGCCTCCGGACAGCGCGCGAAGAAGGTCGTCCGAAAGGGAGGAAATCGAACCGAAGTGACGGTGTACGTTGACGGCGTATTTGAAGGAGACCGTATAACTTCATCAGAGCACGTGAAAGAGAATGTCCATCTGCACGTGATTGACGATCGACATCGTATTGCCCGGGTACGCTTAGGAGGGACTATAGACGGAAATGATCAAACACCAGCAGTTCAATATACGTTGAGCGACCATCTCCAGAATTCTTCGATAGTCGTTGACAAATTCGGGGATTGGGTGAATATTGAAGAGTATTCTCCGTATGGTGAATCCGTATTTGGCGGATTTAAGCGGAAGCGATACCGCTTTTCTGGTAAAGAATGTGATACTGAGAGTGGATTGTACTACGCTCAGTCTCGCTACTATATTCCATATCTCGGGAAATGGTCATCTCCTGATCCTATAGGCCCAATAATTGACATTAATTTATATATTTTTAATTATAATAACCCGATTCGTTTTATCGATCCCACTGGGTTAAATCCGAAAGATGAGTCGGATAAGTCAATCCAATACAATTTCACTGTGATTGAAAGTGTATCACCAGAGGTAAACGACGAATGGAGTAACGTCACTCTATACTGGGGATCTCCAACTGACCCTCGGAGTCTACAGAACAATATAGATCAAATTCCAGGAGATACGGCACCACCTTTGGAAGTCCCTTCTGAAATTGTCACGAGTGATGATCCGAAAAAAAGCGCCATGCGTGCCAGGGAATGGTATCTGCAATCGTTAGAGAACGAAAGTCAGTTACAAAGAAAAAAGGCAGATATAGAAACAACAGGGAAGTTTGGCACTGCTGAACAGAAGTACCAGGAATCTGCGAAAAAAAATCACCAAAAGAAAACACGATTGGCTGAAGCAAAGAGGCAACGAGAGGAACGATTCCGGCGGGCATCGGAAAGGGCAGAGCAGGCAGAACGAGAAGCGGCAATATGGAAAACTATCTCTGATTGGAGTTTTAGGGGTATGGCAACAGGTGAAGCCATTTTGGTAGGCCTTTTGGCACTGGAAACCGGTGGTACAACTCTCTTTTACACCTACGCTGGGGGAGCTGCGTTTAGCGCTTGGAAAGATCCTCCAACAGAACCGGATATATCTTCCGAAATATCAGCAACACGGGCGGCCTATGTGCAAGGTTTATTAGATGCGGCTATGACGATAAGTCCGTTAAAAATAACTGCAATTAAGATCGCCACGGAAGGTAGTGAAGGAGCTATGACTTCAACAAATGACCTGGTATGGGATCAAGTGGCAAGGACTGTACCTGGTGGTGAATTAATAGTTGATATATTCAACAAATGGTTCGAATATGAAATTTCACAGTATTATAAGGATAAAAAATAAAAACTTTTATATGGATATATCGTATATCAATCGGATCCAAGTATGTCACCATGTGTAAGTGTAATAACCAGGAAGAACGGAGGCGGGTACGGATGAAACGAGTGGACGACGAGGCCGACGGTCGAACCCTACGTGAGTTCCTCCGAGAGTGACTCAGTCTCGATCGCTACGAAGCGGACCGTGCCGTCGAAGGTTGAGCGGTAAACGTACGAGAGATTCCGATAGAAGACGAGGAGGAGATCGAGAGGCCGCTCAGCGAACTCGATGCCTGGATCCGTATCTCTGGTCCGGAGGAATTCGTTGTAATAGGTACCGTCACACAGGGGGACGTTCCGCTCCATCCGTCTTTAGCTAAGACGAGAACCGCGTGACAGTGACGGCTTATCGAGGCTACTTTTCGAGAGGAATGAGGAGGAGAAGTCAGTGCACGACTCTCGCTCCTCATCAAGAATCAT
>NZ_JBPEHH010000133.1:0-8742 GCF_054177595.1 Haladaptatus ordinarius
CATGATTCTTGATGAGGAGCGAGAGTCGTGCACTGACTTCTCCTCCTCATTCCTCTCGAAAAGTAGCCTCGATAAGCCGTCACTGTCACGCGGTTCTCGTCTTAGCTAAAGACGGATGGGCCCCGGCGCATTCGCTGAGAGGCCGCGTTCGAGCTGACGCCGATGAGGTCGGCCAGTTCCCCGAGTTCGATCCCGCGAGGGATGTCCCAGTAGTCGTGCTCGTGAGCGGTCGCCAGGAGGTCGAACTGTTCGTTCGTGAGTTCGCCTTCTGTGAGTTCCTCGTCTGGAATGGTGGGATTGTACAGCGCCGTGAGCTCGAACTGGACGCCGTTGTCCTGGCAGTGCTGGCGGAAGTCGGCCAGCATCGACCGATTTGCAAACTGGAGGCGAAACATCCAGCTATCGACTGTCCCTTCGGCAATGAGGACTTCGGCGCGGCTTTCGATCATGGGTTGGATGAGCGCGTCGATCTCCGTGCTCCAGCGGATCTCGAAGAGATACCGCCCGTCGGCCTCAGTGAGGAGTTCGATGTTCTCGGCCAGTGGATCCCTGCGAACCGTGGCTTCGATCTCCTCGGGGTCGCCGCCTTCGACCCAGAACAGGGGGATGATTCCATCTCGCAGTGGGATGACCCGGACGAGTTCGATCTCGACGTCGGGGTACTCCTCTAAGAGCTGGCCCAGCGCGAACTGGTCGGCCGGGATCTCGATGTCAGTGATAACTGCCATGCGAGAACTAGGCGTAGTAGCGGCACAAGGCTTGCGTTCTAGCGGGCTATGGATGACCCGCAGCCACGGGCACCTATTCTGTCGCTCGGTGAGAGACACGAATGAACACCCTGCATTTGCAACGAGTAGACCGACTGACTGCAAGATACTGTTACTCGATAGAGTGCGAGAGAGGTTCTTGCACCGGGACGAACCCGACGACACTATCGATCACCACGAAATCACTATGTCAACGACACAGCCAAAGTTCAAAGAAACGACCGAACAGTGCGAAAACTGTGGGGAGAAGACTCCCCATCACGCGTCAGTCGAACTCATTACGGAAAGTGACAAAGATGAGAACGCTGCGTTCTCGCGGGAACCGTACCGCATCACCGAATGCAGCCAGTGTGGTACCGAATCACGACAGCGGGTAAACAACGTGTAAGCACACTCTTCCAACATGAATCCATCAGAACGACCAGGAGTAGGGAACGCCGACGACACCAATCGTCGGTGTCAGAACTGCAACTCGTTCATTACGCCGGAGTTCGGCCGTGTTTTCGGTGACAACGACGACGAAGTGTACGGCTGCCTGGAATGTATGTCAGGGACGGAAGTGAGAAACGGGAAGGCACGCTCTGAAATCAGCAAGACGCCCCACGACGACCGTGGGTCTGTTCATTGATTACGTTCGAGTAGCGAGACGGGCAGACCGATTTCACTCTTCTGCCGACGTTCACACGCGTGTTGGTAGGGCTCGCTTATGCCCTCGTATTGGTCACAACCGCCGTTCGTCGTGCTGAACGTTCCTGTTCCGTTATGGTCACGTCCGTTCACTCCTCTCCGAGTGCGCTCTCGGTGATTGCATCGAGTGAACACGCACGCTGCAGGAAACAATGGGATATTCCGATTCACAGCCATCAGAATTACCAGCGGTACTACTTCGCCGGACACTGCTTCGGGCTCTCGGGGGTGTCGTCGGCCTCTTCGGAGTCGGTGGGGTTGCCGGGCAAATCAGCACGAGTCACGTACTCACGATTACAGCACCGTACAGCGGTTCGAGAGGGTGTCTCGAACGTTCTGGGTCTCGGAGTCCCGATATTGTGCAATTGAGTGGGCGGTGTGACCGCCTCGGTGTCCATCATATTATGAACCGATACTACTTAAATATCCGTAGTGTCGATGCGTAGTTTGTGAAAGAGTTGTCGGATTCACTCCCGCCGTGAACGGCGGGATTCTCTCCTCGCAGAAAGATAGACAACTGGTCGGACGCATTCGGTGACGTCGGCCAGGTCGATCCTGTGAAATTTTTCATCTCCACTGTGTCGGGGTGGACTGGAGTCCCGGAACCGTCGGAAGCAGTAATCCTCCAACGGACTCCCGACCAGAATGACGGCGACACGCCATACACACTCACCGTCAAGGACGTCCCGGTCGACGGGTTCTGGTCAATCAGCGTCTACAACAGTCGCCTGACCTTTGTAAAGAACAAATACGATGCCTACACTGTGAGCAATGTGACTGCAGACCGGAACGCTGACGGCAGTATCACGATCCACTTCGGTGGCGACCCCGACAAGAAGAACTTCCTCTACACCCCGGAGGGATGGCGCTATCTTTTCCGGTTCTACGACCCACGCGAGCCAATCATTAACGGGAACTATCAGTTTCCCGAGGCTGAGCCTGTCGAGTGAAGGAAGCGGGCGGTTATCAGTCGTTCCATCTGCTTGCGATTCCTTCACTACGATGCTGTAGACAGGGTTTGTATACGAGCAGGATACTGAGACACGAGCGCCGCCCCTCGTTCGAGCGCGACTTCCCGCCATAGTCCCGTCCGTGCCTCGATCGCAATGCTGTCGACTATATTTTCAAGGGGCAGAACTCTTAGACACGCTGGACATCCGCCTCGACATCTCTAAGCACTGCCAGCGATTCACCTCACCCAAATGGTGGCTAGCCTGTATGGAGTGTGGCCAGCGTATCGGGCGGTATCGTCGCTCGAAGACAGTGCGCAACCCTGGGGACTACCAGTGCGGCGACTGCGGCGGGAACCTGCATGTCGAAGCGGGTCTCAGCCAATGACCGCCAACCGCTGTCCGTATTGTAAAGCGCAGTCACGGTGACAACTGTTCGCGATCCGCGTCGATGGTCATCCATCCGTGTGGGCATGCATTATGCGTCAAAACCGCTGCTGATCAAATATAATTTGGTGATGTCGTGATGAATAGAAAGCGCGAAAGAAGCAGGCCAATGCTCTCGAATAGAAGGAGGTTGGGTTGTTCAGTGCTGCGAGAACCGCTCTCAGAAGGGGTGAATTAGTCGTTTAACAATTCCCGCCATCAGTACATCAGTAAATTATGTTGTACTAGCAGCATTTCTTTATAGGTGGTTGTTGTACGAGAGTGCGAGCTGGACGGGAGCAGTGCTGTGGACACCGTGCAAGAGAAAAACAGGAACCAACTATGACCAACGAGACACACGACACACCAGCTGACGCAAAATCGGACTCCGAACCGCTACGGGCAACCCGCCGCACTGCGCTTCGCGGGGCGGGTCTCGCCGGATTCCTCGCGATGGGCGGTGGCGCCAGCGCCCGCCAAGACTCCGGTATACGACTCCACTGGCACCGCCGTGACCTTCGTATAACCGACAACCCGGCGCTGGCGGACGACGACCGCGTGCTCCCGGTGTTCGTTCACGATCCCGCGATACTCGCCTATGGCGCGCCGCCCGTGGTGTCGTTCCTGCTCGATGCGCTCGACTCATTGCGCGAGCAATACCGCGAGCGCGGCGGTGAATTGCTCCTCGTCCGCGGCGACCCAAGCGCGGTGCTTCCCGATCTCGCTGCGGCTTGCGACGCCGACGCGGTCACCTGGAACCGCGACTACTCTGGACTGGCGGCTGAACGCGACCAGGCGGTCGAGGCAGCGCTCGCCGACGCCGGCGTCAGCGTCGAGCAGTTCGACGGCATTCTCCTCCACGAACCAGAGAGCATCAGGCCGAACGACGGGAGCCACTACTCTGTCTTCTCGTACTTCTGGCGGCAGTGGCGCAACCGGGAGAAAGCCGCCCCCGTCGCCGCGCCGGTTCGCGGTGACGTTGTCGACCCCCGCGACAGCCTCGGCGAGGAGTGGCTCGGCGAGGCCTCCGGTGTCGCCGGCCCGCTCCCGTCACTCGCCGACCTCGGCTTCGACGAACCCGAAGCCGACGTGCAGCCAGCGGGTACTGACATCGCCCACGACCTACTCGACGACTTCCGCGAGGACACTATCTACCGCTACGGGGACGACCGCGCCTACCCCGCCCGGGAAGCGACCTCGCGCCTCTCGCCGCACCTGAAGTTCGGGACAGTCGGCGTCCGGACGGTTTGGAAAGCCACTGAGGACGCGGCGGCTGCCGCGAGCAACGGGGACGCCCGGGAGTCGGTCGAAGCATTCCGACGAATGCTCGCCTGGCGGGAGTTCTACGCCCACGTCCTCGACGCGCGCCCCGACATAGTTACCGAGAACTACCGCGAGTTCCCGAACGAAATCCAGTGGCGCGACGAACCTGAGGGGCTCCGGGCGTGGAAGGACGGCGAGACCGGCTACCCGCTCGTCGACGCTGGGATGCGGCAGTTGCGCGACGAGGGGTGGATTCACAACCGCGTCCGGATGGTGGCCGCCGCGTTCCTCACGAAGGATCTGCTGATAGACTGGCGTGAGGGGTACGAATGGTATCGTCAAAAGCTTGCGGACCACGACACCGCGAACGGCGCCGGCGGCTGGCAGTGGGCGGCCTCGACAGGAACGGACGCCCCGCCGTACTTTCGCGTCTTCAACCCAGCGTCCCAGGCTGAGGAGTACGACCCGGACGGCGAGTACGTCCGGGAGTACGTCCCCGAACTTCGGGACGCGCCAACCGACGCCATCCACGAGTGGCCCGCGCTGGACGACGAGGAGCGCGCCGCTATCGCGCCCGACTACCCCGATCCAATCGTCGACCACGGCGAGCGCCGCGAGCACGCAATCGCGGCGTTCGAGGCCGCACACGGCGACGGCTGACGGAGATGCGAGAAGCGGCGCCGTCAGGAGCACGAGGCCACAGCGGGGCTGGTTTTCGGGGGCGGGGATACCGAAGCGACGAAATTTCAATGTCAGGCCGAACACAACGGAATTGAGGCTCTCAGATTCCGGACATCTCGAATGTAGCGACTCCGTCTACTCCAAATCGAAGGCTGATCGCACGCTTGGGGTGCCTTGAACAACGGTACGGCGAGCAGTTCCAGCCTAAGAACACGTGAGCACGGTAGAAGGGTATCGTTGAGTATTCCGTCGACTTCATTGTAGAGGCCCCACCGAAGCCGACGTGAGAGCCAGAGCAATCACTAGTATGAATATATGGTGTATTTTTGTCAGCTCCGTCTCTTCTCCAGTACTAGATGGTGTGTGGCTGTTTTGTAAGTAAATCGTTTATTCAACAATTACTTCCACCATTCTGTAATAAATTTATGTTTTGATGCCATCACCTCTTTATAGGAGATTGTCGTACGAGGGTAGGAATTGGGTGGGGAGTGCTGTCGGCACCGCGGGAGAGAAAACGGGGCAAGACACCAATCATGAGTAATGAGATACACGACACGCCGGCTGACGCAGAATCAGACTTTGAATTGATGCGGACAACCCGCCGCACCGCGCTGCGCGCGGCGGGTCTCGCCGGATTACTCGCGATGGGCGGCGGTGCTAGCGCCCGCCAGGTTCGGAACAAGATATCAGCAGATGACGGAACGAATACCAGGGTGGCATCGATCGCAGAAGACGCGTACCTCTACGGCCTCCAGCAGGTCATCTTCTACGAGACGCGCTTCAACTACACGCAGAAGGAGGACAGCGACGTCTTCGTGGGCGTCAATCGGTTGTACTATCCCAACGAGGGCCGACCGATCACGGCCGATTTCACGGCTGTCGTCAGTCCGAATGCCACCACCTTGTATGGGCAGGGCGTCCTCGATCTGCAGGACGAACCCTTCGTCATCGAGATGCCCGAGGTCACCGACCGCTACTTTTCGTTGGAGTTGATGAATCAGTACGGGATCTATCCCCTCTACGCCGGGAATCAGTTCAACGGTACCGACGCGCGGTCATATCTGGTACTGCCGGACGGCTACGAAGGGAAGATCCCAGGCGATTTCGCCGCGACCGACGTCGTCCAGGCAGGGACGAAGACCCTCTTCACCGAAGTCCGGTACGCGCTGCGAGACCCCACGGACGAATCCGAAATTGCGCATATCAACGAACTACAGAATCAGACGACGATCACCCCGCTCAGCAAATGGCTCGCCAACGACCACTCGGGCGTGCCGCGGGCGGAACAACCAGTCGTCCCCGGCGACTACGAGACGATTCCACGCATGGCGGAACTCACGACGCAACAGGTCGAAAATCAGACCGCCGAGGACTTCTTCACCCTCCTCAACCTCGTCCTGAACGACCCGACCCTGCCGCTCATCGACGACTCACTCCAGGAGGCTGCGATGCTCGACCGGTTGGAAGAGGTCGGAATCGGCCCAGGGAAGGAGTTCGACTGGTCCGCCCTCGACAACGACATCCAGGAGGCGCTGACCACCGGGTTCCAGAACGGATTCGAGCGCGTCAGAACCACCGGTCAGGAGGGCTTGATCGACATGAACGGCTGGCAAGTCCTTGCGCCGACGGGGGACTTCAGGACTGACTGGTTGACCCGGGCCGTCATGGCCGACTTCGGCTATGCGGGCCCTGACTCGCCTAAATCACACGTCGCAGGGTTCCGATTCACCGACGCGAGCGGCGACCCACTGGACGGGTCGACGCGGTACACCATCACATTCGACCTCGACAATCTCCCACCGGTCACCGAGTTTTGGGAGGTTCCGATCTACGACGCGCAGGGCTACTTCGTCGAGAACGAACTCGACCGCTACAGCATCAACAGCTACATGCTCGAAGAAGGACTGTTACACACAGAAGCCAACGAACTCGTCATCTACGTCCAACACGAGAAACCAGAGGACCCTGAGAAGGTGCAAAACTGGCTGCCTGCCCCCGACGGTGGCATGCGCTTTGCGGCTCGATTCTACGGTCCTCACTGGTCGCTGGTTGACGGGTCCTATGACATGCCCGAGGTCGTCCCTGTAGAGGAGTGACCGACGTCCCCCGAATCTCCTCGCACTCGAATGCGGGAAGGATATCGATGGGTTCTAGCGGTATCGCAGTCCTGGAAGAGAGGTTTCGAGTTGCTATCACAGTTCGACGTGAAATTCTAGGTGACAAAAACGTGTTCGTCAGCGGATTCTTGGTAATATGACCCAGGCTGCGGATTCCGTGCCCCTTCCCCCACCAAAATCGATTTCACGAATTGTTCTCCCTTCTATAGCGTTGTAATCTACGGTTCTCCCACCTGCGCTGTTATGATCGTCTGGTTTGAACGTCGAAAGCGACTGCCTACTTCTGGGACCATACATCTGTTCTGTTTGTTTCTCCCCCGCTGATTGCCCCTCTCCCTGCTTCGTGACTCGAACAGTATACGACGGATCAGGACCATCGATCACGTAATATCCACGATCTGGATAGATATCCAGAGATAAACCGGATGACCACGAAACGTGGGATCCTTTAATGTAATTTCGGGTTACCGTCTCCGTCCCATCATCATGGTACTTTACGACATCTTTCTCATTATGGTCGACAAATGAATCGCTAGATACTTTATCCTTAGTAAATGAAATATGATCTCCTTTATGACCACTGTTCTTCATCTTATTAAAAAAGATAAAGCTCTTATTTACTAGCCAAAATCTCGTAGAACGCTGATCTTCGTCGATCTTCCGCCACGTATAATCGTATGCATAATTGATCTCGACTTCGGGAACGTCTCTAAACGAGAGTGGTATCGGGCGTTGCTGTCGTTGGTATCGTTGTCCTCCTAGTCCACCTGTTAAAAATACGCCTGCCGCTCCGAACTGTTTCAGTGCTGTTCGACGTGTAATCGGTTTTCTGTGGTTCATTCTCTGTTTTCTCCAGTGAACGGGACGGGCAGTCTAACCCCAGATGGATGGGGTTTCGTGGTTCCGCTTCAATGGCGATGCGGATACGACGCGACCTCCAATAAATGAAATTAGAAAGTACTATTCAAATCGTGGGAAGACGCTACCGGACATGACAGAGAATATTTTTAGTTATCTAATGAATATTGTTCGGATTGTAAATGAAAAAAGACCAGCGTGGGTACGATTCTACGGAATGTATACGCAACTGTCGAGCGGGTTTCTCACGGCTGAAATTCACCGGTTACCGGCCGTTTATCCGACATCTCGTGTCTGGGTTGCCTCTTTGATGTTTCGGGTCAATCCTCCACCGCCGGTTCAGATTTTTCACTCGGTCCCCCTGGGATGACTCGGATGATTTGTCGGTCTCTAGCACTCGTCGTGGCAAGAACGTCGATGCGGTGAGCAAGAGCAACACAAACAGGACGAGGAGGAGTAGCGCCGCCTGCTCAGCGTCGAACATCGCGGCCTTGAAGATGCCGCGGAGTAAGCGTCGTTGCGGAGGAGTGAGTTGGGTCAGGAACTGGTGCTGAATGGCTTTGGTTGCGGTCTCGGTCGCGTGTTGGAGCGCTAGCACTAGCTTGTTTCGTTGCTCCACTGAAACGGTCACGTGTTCCGCTCGCAGTATGCCATCGACGACACTGCCGTAGAACTGTCTGAGCAGAAACGAGCCAACGGCTGCCGTTCCTAAGGCAAACCCCATCGAACTGCTTGCATTCAGGACGCCAGATGCCTCGGCGGAGTTCGTGGTCGGAACGGTCGATAGCGTCATATTGACGATCTGTCCCATCAGGAGGCCAAGCTAACGCCAACGCCGACAAGCGCCATCGGGACGGCCATCCCGATGATCGCCTACTAGTGCTTCGTCAACCATAGATTGTTAAGAGACAATCTGTTAGAGAGGATATGGTAAACAAGGAGTATACGGTTGATCTTTCAGACGAGGAACGCACCGAGCTCGAATCGTTCGTC